>CAJXHE010000021.1 GCA_913051865.1 uncultured Flavobacteriales bacterium | reverse complement strand
ATATCATACATGTGGATGTACCAGGTATTGGCCAAAAAGTCCTAAAATGGTTTGGCGTCATGCGTCCAATAGACCTTGATACATTTTAAATTGGGTACTTTTGCACTCAAACAAACAATTCCATGTCTCCATTGTTACAAAAAGTCCTGAGGCTCCTTGCAGGTATTCTAATATTATTTTTAGGGTTCTCTGTGATGCAGAGTTTAATTGGAATGAAGCAATCCCCAAGTGTTACGCTGCCTGAGACAATGGCAAGACCTGTTCGAACCACTGTCGTACTAAATACGGACGTCACGCCGAGGGTGCCTGTAGAAGGTCGCGTTCAGGCGTGGAACAGAATCGATCTTTTTGCAGAAGTAAACGGCGTGTTAAGTTTTATGGGCGAAGAATTTCGTGAGGGTAAATCATTTAAGGCTGGAGAAATCATTTTAAATCTGGATGATTCCGAATCAAGATCAAATCTTAAAAGTGCGCGATCGGTCTACTTACAACTTGTAACGGGTATGCTGGCAAGTATTCAAGTAGATTTTCCGGAAAGAATTGAGATTTGGGAACAGTATGTAGAAAGCATTGATGTCACAAAAGCGTTGCCTTCTCTCCCTGCTCCAGAAAGTAAGAGAGAAGAATATTTCATTGTTAATCAAGGCTTACAAGCGAGCTTTTACAGTATAAAAGCCTCGGAAGAGAGGGTGTCCAAATTCACTATAAGCGCACCTTTTGATGGGTTTGTTGCTCAAGCTTTAGTCAAGCCGGGTTCTCTAGTACGCGCCGGCCAACCTCTGGGACTTTTTGTAGGTACAGGGATGTATGAAATTCAAACAGCGGTCCATTCAAGGTATCTGGCAACTGTAAAAATTGGAGACAAGGTGCGCTTTGATGACGAGAATGACATCGTAGTTGCTGAAGGGGAGGTTGATCGTATCGCAGGCAATGTGAATGCCTCCACTCAGTCAGCAACCGTTTTCTGTAAGGTTCGCCCATTTGCAAATAGTCAAGGCCAAATGCGTGATGGCAGATATCTTTCAGGTTTTATTGAGTCCTCTGAGATTAAAAATGCGTTTGAAGTTCAGAGAAATTTGATTGATGCAGATGGTAAAGTGTTTGTCATCAACTCAAATGAGCTTGATAAAATGTCGGTTGTCGAGGAATTTCAATCCATTGAAACAGCTATCGTAAGTGGCATACCAAACGGAACGCTGATTCTGTCAGACCCTATTTCAGGCGCTTACCTCGGTATGCCCGTTTCTGTTGGCGAAAGCATCGACGAGTAATGAGACACGTCATTAAATTTTTCGTCCAACATCATATCGTTGGGGACTTATTGATGCTTGCGATCCTGGTTTCTGGCTTCGTTGGAATGTCGAGCTTAAGATCTAATTTCTTTCCGGAAGTTGATTCGAAAATAGTTGTCATTCAAGTAGTATACCCTGGTTCATCTCCTGAAGAAATCGAAAAAGGGATTGTTGCGAAAATCGAGGAGAATCTTCAAGGTGTCGCAAATATTGATCTTGTCACTTCAACATGCATAGAAAATGCAGGAAGTATTATTGTCGAGGTCAAACAAGCAAATAAAACTGACCAAGCACTTCAAGATGTTAAAAATGCCGTAGATCGCATTGCGTCATTCCCTGCCGGAATGGAGCCGCCTACGATCTTTAAACAGGACCCACAAAATGTCGCCATTGTTTTAGCTGTTTCTGGCATTGAGGATTTGTATTTACTTAAAAAAACTGCGCGGAAAATTGAAGAGGACTTAAGATCTTCAAATGGGATCTCTCAAATTCTCCTCTCTGGATTTCCGGAAGAAGAAATAGAAATTTCAGTCAGGGATGACAGATTAAGTGCGCTCGGTATTACTGTTGCTCAAGTCGCTCAAGCTGTTCGAAATACAAATATTGAAACAACGGGTGGCAGAATTAAGACTGACAAGGAAGAGTTAATTGTCAGGGGTAAGTTTAAGGATTACTCGGCTGAAGATCTGAATGACATCGTTGTAAGAGCCGACAGAGACGGCAGGGTAATTCGTCTTTATGATGTTGCAGAGGTAAGAAATCGTTGGTCTGACAACGACCCTACAAGGAATTGGTACAACGGCAAACCCTCAGTGAGTATTACGGTAAATAGCATGAACTCTGAGTCCATTTTGGACGTCACCGAGTATGTACGCGCATATACCAAAGCCTTTAATGACAGGGAAGATGTTCTTGAAATCAATATCGTGAGAGACCAATCTGTCGTGCTGAACCAACGGATTGATTTGCTCGTGAATAATGGCATAATAGGGTTTCTTCTTGTGTTGTTATTTTTGGCATTGTTTCTCAATCTGCGTCTTGCGTTTTGGGTGGCTTTAGCGATTCCCGTGTCTTTTGCCGGAATGTTCATGTTTGCTGACATGGCAGGGGTTACCATTAACGTCGTAAGCTTATTTGGGATGATTCTCGTGATAGGAATACTGGTCGATGATGGCATCGTCATTGCCGAAAATATTTATAGAAAATACGAGCGTGGCTATTCAAGAATGGATGCAACTGTGGAGGGCACAATGGAAGTATTGCCAGCTGTTTTTTCAGCCATTGTTACAACGGTGATTGCCTTTTCTGCATTCTTTTATATCGAAGGCCAGCTGGGAGATATTTTTCAGGACATGGCAACCGTCATCATCCTGACATTAATATTCTCTCTCATCGAGGGCGCATTTATTCTCCCTGCGCATGTTGGAAACTCCAAAGCCCTAAGGCGAGAGTTCAAGCCAAACAAACTTGAACGCGGCATGCGTAAATTTCTCAATGGATTTAGAGATAAACTTTATGCGCCTGTCCTTAAGTTCTCATTAGATAAGCCTTGGATTTCATTTTCAGTGATCGCTGCTATTTTTCTTATTTCTGTGCCAGGACTTATTGGTGGGGGATTTGTGAGGACAACATTCTTTCCATTTATTGAAGGTGACTTTTTGACGGTCAACCTAAACATGCAGTCGGGCACAAGAGAGGACATTACGCTTGAGCAATTGAACAGAATAGAAGCTGCTGTTTGGGAAGTGAATGATGAGTTCAATGCAGACAGAGCAGACAGTCTAGAAATTGTTCTCGCCATAGATAAAAAAATAGGTCCAGCATCTCACACGGGTGCCTTATATGTTCAGCTTTTGGACGGAGAAAACAGAGGTGTTCAGAGTACAGATGTCAGTGCGAGGATACGAGAGAAAGTAGGTGTTGTGTATGGTGCTGAGAGTTTAAACTTCACCGCGTTTTCACCTTTCGGAAGAGCGGTGTCGGTTTCTCTTTTAGGCAATGATCTTGAAACTTTAGAAGCAGCCACACGCGAGCTTAAAGTAGAAATGAATAAGCGCGATGACATCAAAGATGTGACTGACAGCAATCAGGCAGGCCTTCAAGAAATTAGTGTAACCTTGTTGCCTCGTGCCTATCAGTTGGGGTTCAATGAACAAGAGCTTTTGGCCCAAATTCGTCAAGCCTTTTTTGGTCAAGAGGTCCAAAGATTACAACGTGGACGTGACGAAGTGAGGGTTTGGGTAAGACTTGATGAACGTGACAGAGCGTCCATTGGTTCTTTGGAGAATTTCAGACTTAGGACAGCAAGTGGTGATGAAATTCCATTTACAGAAGTCTGTAAAATCAATGTCGAACGTGGTGTCACTGCGATCAATCGGATCTACGGTCAACGTGAGGTAAAAGTGAGTGCCGACCTCTCTGGGCCCAAAGCAAGTGCGACAGATATTAACGACGAGCTCAAGGGAGTGATTATCCCACAAATTCTGGCACGCTACCCTTCAGTTACTGCGAGTTATGAAGGGCAAAACCGAGAGGTGATGAAGTCTCAAAATTCCATTAAAAAGGTGATGCCGCTGATTTTTGCATTGATGTTTTTTGTGATCGTTTTAACGTTCAGATCTCCACTCCAAGGAATGGCTGTATTTGGTCTCATTCCTTTTGGTTTGGTCGGTATCAGTATTGGACATTGGCTCCTTGATGCACAAATTAGTTTATTCTCTGTCCTTGGAATGCTCGCTTTAGTAGGAATACTTGTGAATGATGCATTGGTATTTGTTGCGGCATATAACAGTTATCTGAAAGATGGTATGACCGTAAGAGAAGCGATATGGGAATCGGGGATGAATAGGTTTCGTCCGATTATCCTCACTTCGGTGACCACTGTTGCGGGACTTGCACCACTTATGCTTAATAAGAGTTTCCAGGCTCAATTTCTTATTCCGATGGCCATTTCAGTGGCCTTCGGCTTGCTGTTTGTGACGGTCATTATTTTAATATTGCTGCCCATCTACTTACATTGGATCAATCCATTACATCGAACCTGGATTTGGATTAGTGATGGCAGGTGGCTGAATTCTCTGGATGCTGAACCCGCAGTTCGAGAACAGCATCTCAATGCAGAATTGGAATCTGAAAGTTCAACACCTCTTGATTTTATTGAGAAATGACAAAAGCAATCCAACTCACAACGCTTTTATTTGCAGCATCTTTTTTTGCAAATCCCCTCAGCACACAAGCACAATTGACTTCTGCCGCGCCTTTGAGCCTTAAGCAGGCAATTAGCAGATCTCTTGAATCTAACTTTGGCATTCGCACAGCACGTTTACGCACGGAGATTTCTTCCGTCAATAACAGTTGGGGTGCATCAGGAGCACTTCCCTCTCTTTCGACGTCGATTGCGGGTTCTTCAGCAATCTCAGACCAAACCAGAAACCCCACGTCATTTCTTCAAGAAGTGATCGAATCAGAAAGTATTAACGCTTCTGTCAACCTAAACTGGACTCTTTTTGACGGCTTTGGAATGTATGCTTCAAAAACAAGACTTGAGCTTTTGGAGTCGCAGTCCTCAGGTCAAACTCATTTGATTATTGAGCAAACGGTTGAGGCTGTTGACTTGGCCTATCACAACGTTCTGCTACAAACTGCGCTTTTGAATGTTCTCGCAGAAACAATGTCACTCAGTCGTGAAAGATTGCTCGAAATCAAGTGGAGTGAGTCTTATGGGGCAGCGGGCACTTTTGATAGGCTTCAATTTGAGAATGCGATTCTTGCAGACAGTACCTCCTGGTTGCAACAGGTTGTTGCAGTTAAATCTTCTCTCAGAAATCTCAATTTATTAATGGGAGATTACGAAGATTCCTTGTGGATTCTCACTGACGAACTGAATCCCCCCCCTTCTTTGCCAAGCTCAATAGATGTAAGCGCTGCAGTTCTTGAAGACAATACGCGTGTGCAAAATGCCATTATTTCTGAAAATATAGCCTATCAGGGCGTCAAACAGGCTCAAGCTTTTCTCTATCCTGTGCTCGGATTTAATGCCTCGTTTTCTGACGCATTATCACAGGGGTCATTTGGCGAGTTCTCGGGATCCGCTCGTTCAGTAAACACATCTGCATTTCTAACACTTAACTTCAATCTCTTTAATGGTGGAGCAACACGTCGAGCAATTTCCTCTGCGAAAATCCAAGCTGACATTGCAGCCATTGATCAGGAAGAGGCGATGAAACAAGCTGGCTCTTTGTCGCGTAATGCCTATGATAAATACATCTTAGGTTTCTCCGTGTATAACCTGAGTGTAAAGACGACCCAAAATGCGCTGACCTCACTTGAAATCGCTGAGACATCATATAACAATGGCGTGATAAATGCCCTTGACTATCGAGCTTTAGAGATTGCCCTGCAGATTGCAAGAGTCAACGAGTTGAACGCATTGTTTATTTGGCGAAGCGCTTACCTCGAAGTCACCAGGCTTATGGGTGCCCTTCGCGCGCCATTGTTGTCAGAATAAATTACAACTACGCAAGAGAGATGCTTTATTAAAGTCCTGAAATGGCCACTAGACTTTCGCGTTGCGCGTCACGTAAATCTGCACTTACCATTTCGGCACACATACGCTTCCATGGTGTTGTTGCTTTCCAACCAAGTTTTGAGAATGCTTTTGACGCGTCTCCAACGAGCGTGTCAACTTCTGCCGGTCTGTAATACCGAGGGTCTATTTTCACCAAAACAGCACCCGATTTCGAACATACGCCTTCTTCGTTTTCGCCTTCACCTTGCCATTTCAGTGTGACACCCGTCTCCTCGAATGCCTGTTGGGTGAAATCGCGTACAGAAATTTGAGTACCTGTTGCCAGAACGTAGTCATCAGAGACATCTTGTTGTAACATTTTCCACATTCCTTCAACGAAATCGCGTGCGTGTCCCCAATCTCTGCGCGCATTTAGGTTACCGAGGTAAAGACATGATTCAAGTTCCATCTTAATTCTTGACGCTGCGCGAGTGATTTTACGCGTTACGAAAGTTTCCCCTCGTATGGGACTTTCATGGTTGAAAAGTATCCCGTTACTTGCATGCATTCCATAGGCTTCTCGGTAGTTTTTTACAATCCAATAGGCGTATAATTTGGCGACTCCGTATGGTGAACGGGGATAAAAAGGTGTGGTTTCTTTTTGTGGTGTTTCTTGAACTTTGCCATACAGTTCAGACGTGCTTGCTTGGTAAAACCGACATGTTTTTTCAAGACCTAAAATGCGAATCGCCTCAAGAAGACGAAGGGTGCCAAGAGAATCTACATCTGCTGTGTATTCAGGCATTTCGAAACTCACTTGAACATGGCTTTGGGCTGCAAGATTGTAAATTTCATCTGGCTGTACCTCTTGTACTATTCTCATTAAATTAGAGGAGTCAGTCATGTCTCCATAATGGAGTTTAAGTTTCACGTTCTTCTCGTGTGGATCTTGATACAAGTGATCAATACGGCTGGTGTTAAATGAAGATGCCCGGCGCTTAATGCCGTGGACTTCGTACCCTTTTTCCAACAGTAATTCAGCGAGATAAGCGCCATCTTGACCTGTAATCCCCGTAATAAGTGCACGTTTTACCATAGTCTGCAAGTTAGTTGATAAGAAGCTGTTTTAAGAGACACGAAATACGCAGAGATTATTGAAGGTCATAGTCTTGAGATTTCACATGTCTGAAATAAGCGCCTTCCGTTTTCATGAGGTTGTCATGGGTGCCGTTTTCAACAATTTCGCCATCGATAAGAACAAGGATACGATCTGCGTTTTTTATTGTGCTGAGTCGATGAGCGATGACTAAAGTGCTTCGGTCTTTCATGAGTTCTTCTAGCGCAGCTTGGACTTCTTTTTCGGAGACGCTGTCTAAAGCGCTGGTCGCTTCATCGAGTATCAGGATATCGGGATCTCGAAGAATAGCACGTGCGATTGCGATTCTTTGGCGTTGTCCCCCCGAAAGTTGTATGCCACGTTCCCCCACCAAGGTCTGAAATCCTTCTGGAAAGGATTCGATAAATTCCATTGCATGCGCTCTTTTTGCGGCTTCCTTAATTTCTTCGTCTGAAGCGTCGAGTTTGCCATATGCGATGTTTCCCCTGATGTCATCCCCAAATAGGATAACCTCCTGGGGCACGTATGCAATGCGTTTTCGGAATCCCCGAAGTTCCATCGTTGTGACGTCTTCTCCATCAATGGTAATTCTGCCTGAGACCGGTTGTTCAAATCGAAGCATTAATGATGCGACGGTTGACTTTCCAGCGCCGCTAGGTCCTACAAGTGCAACTTGTTCGCCTGCTTTTATTTCAAGAGACAAATCATGCAGAATTGTGAGATCTTTTCGTGAACTGTAGAAGAATTTCACCTTCTCAAATTTAATTGATTTCCTTAAATCGTATTTGGTGACGTCTTCTTCTAGACCTTCTAATTCACGTTTTTCTTTGAGTAACTCCATGAGAGAATCGATGGCGCCAAGTCCTTTTTGTACGACGCCGAAAAGGCTTGCAAGACCTCCCACGCTACCTGCAACAAGCCCTGTCATTAGAAGAAAAGTGAAAAAATGTTCTGAAGCCAAATCTCCAGATTGCATTAAAGCAGCGCCTTTGAATATGACGAGTGTAATCGCTCCAAAAATAAATAAGATGATGAAGCTCGTAAAAGCACCACGACCCATTGCTCCTTTCATTGCTAACTGTCGTACAGTCTTGATAGATCCCGTATAACGTTTGCGCTCATACCATTCATTTGCAAAGGCCTTGACGTTTATGATTCCCGTCAGAACTTCTTGAACAATGACATTGGAAGATGCGATCTCATCTTGTGTTGCTTTAGAAAGACGTTTGATAAATTTTCCAAAAAATATTGCGACGAGAATAACAACAGGCAAAGTCCCGAGCATCATAAGGGTTAAATCGACTGAGAAATAGGAGAGTGCAGCCACGCCCCCAAACAAGACAATGGTCTGACGTATAAGCTCCGCTAGGGTAATCGTGAACGTGTCCTGTATGGATGTTATATCTGCCGAAATACGGCTGTTAACATCTCCCACACGTCTGTCATGATAAAAATCCATAGGCATGCTTATCACGGCTTCGAATGTGTCTCGACGCATGGTCAGCATCATTTTTTCAGTCATATTCGCAAAATGGTAAACACGCAGGAAACTCAGTGATGCTTGAATGATAAGTACAATTGCAATGGTCCATCCGATGGATTCTAGATTATGAAGATCCAGACCGTCAAATACGCCACCTTCAAACTCTGATTTAAGATCACTTTCCGTTCCTCCCATGATGCCTACACCTCCTAATTGCCCCCATAAACGAGTGACGAAAAGCGTTAAAATACTAGAGATTGAAATTAATATTATCCCAAATAAAAAGCCAAATTTGTGAGGCCTTAGGTATGGCCACATTTGTTTAAATCCACGTAAATCGGCTATTTTAAATCGATTCTTTTTGGCCCCTTCTGTCTCCGTTGTATTTTCACTCATCATTAGCGCGAATTTAGCACTAAAATAGGGTTGTAAGAATAGAAAGAGTTTACTATCTTTGCCCTCCTCTTTAAAGAGAAAAATTAGAAATCATGCCAAAAAGAACATTTCAACCTTCAGTTCGTAAGCGCCGTAACAAGCATGGCTTTAGAAAGCGCATGGCTTCTTCAAATGGCAGAAATGTGCTTAATGCACGCCGTCGCAAAGGACGTGCGAAACTCAGTGTTTCTACAGAGCGTCGCCACAAGGGTATAGAGCGATAGATCGCATTCGCTGAATGTCTACGTTCAGCCTTATTATTTCAACAAGGGAATCCATTTGGGTTCCCTTGTTGCGTTTGGTTCCTGCAGTTCTTAACGCCGCCATTTAGAAAGGACCCAGTGCGACGACGATTTTATCCTCACGATAAATCTTCCAATGGTAACCTGAACCTTGAACGAGGTCCTCGTTTTCGTCGTCAAAATTGACTTTTAGATCTTTTTTGAAATCTAGGAGTGGTCCCAGCGCTTTATACATGGCTTCTTTACATGCCCAAACTTCAGCCAACCTTCCAGTCTCGATTTCCTCATCTCGCATCACTCTTGGGGCAATCTGTTTTAGTCTCAAATCAGCTTTCAATACAATATCGACGCCTATTTTTTCTGCTTTCCGAGAGAGAATAACCGCAGAATAGGCTATTCCACCTTCTTCAGTTTTGTCTACCGTGTGACTTATAGATATGGAAAGGGCACTTCTTGTCTCATTTTCAAAAAGAAGAGGCGCCCCACTTTGCGCATGCTGCAGATGCCATTTGTCTTCACGCAGAAGATCTGAAACACACAGTACTACTGCATAAAGCTCAGCCACCTTCACTGATGGCAAGCCATGGATGTCTCGCTTTGGATAATGTTTTGAAACAATTTTAACGATGGCTTCACTGCCGCCTTCATCAATAAGAACTTGCCTTACTGCAAGACCTATCGTTTTGTGATGTTTCATGGTCGACATTTTGCTAATATAACCTTCTATATCGTAAATTTGTGGCATGAATTCAACAGAAACAAAAGTGCTCCCTTACAAGGTTAAAGACATAAGCTTAGCTGAATGGGGTAGAAAAGAAATCCGTTTGGCTGAGGCTGAAATGCCAGGTCTTATGGCTATACGTAAAGAATATGGTCCGTCTAAGCCACTTAAAGGCGCGAGAATTGCAGGATGTTTACACATGACCATTCAGACTGCAGTATTGATTGAAACACTTACAGAATTAGGTGCTGAAGTTCAATGGTCTTCATGTAACATATTTTCTACTCAAGATCATGCAGCTGCAGCCGTTGCTGTCACCGGAGTTCCAGTTTTTGCCTGGAAGGGATTAACGGAAGAGGAGTTCGATTGGTGTATTGATTCTACTTTAAGATTTGGTGAAGATCGCAAACCTTTAAACCTGATTTTAGATGATGGAGGCGATCTTACGAATATGGTTCTAGATCAATATCCTGAAATGTCGGCTGGCATTAAAGGAATTTCAGAGGAAACAACGACGGGAGTTCTGCGTTTGTTCGATAGAGTAAAAAATGGCACACTCACAATGCCTGCCATCAACATTAACGATTCAGTCACAAAATCTAAATTCGACAATAAATATGGTTGTCGTGAATCATTGGTTGATGCTATAAGGAGAGCTACTGATGTCATGATGGCTGGGAAAATTGCTGTCGTTGCTGGATTTGGTGATGTGGGTAAAGGTTCAGCGGAATCACTTAGAAATGCAGGTTGCCGCGTCATCGTTAGCGAAATTGATCCTATTTGTGCGCTTCAAGCTGCCATGGAAGGATATGAAGTTAAACCTATGCTAGAGGCGTGTGCTGAATCTGATATTGTTGTCACCGCAACAGGAAATAAGGACATCATCACATCAGCTCACTTTGAGAACATGAAGGATAAGGCGATTGTCTGCAACATTGGGCATTTCGACAATGAAATAGATATGGCATGGCTTAATGATACACATGGTGATTCCAAAGATGAAATCAAGCCTCAAGTTGATCAGTACACGCTGAATGGAAAAGATATTATTATCCTTGCGGAGGGCCGTCTTGTAAACTTAGGTTGCGCAACGGGCCATCCAAGTTTTGTGATGTCTAACTCGTTCTCAAATCAGGTGCTGGCTCAATTGGAGCTTTGGGAAAGGGCTGATCAATATGAGAATAAGGTTTACACGCTGCCTAAGAATCTAGATGAAAAGGTAGCAAGGCTTCATCTTGAAAAAGTAGGAGTCGTGCTTGAAGTTTTGTCTCAAGAGCAGGCAGATTACATTGGGGTTCCAGTTGAAGGGCCGTATAAATCTGATGAGTATCGTTACTAATTAATCCCGTTCCTTAGTTATATATTTGGAGTATCGGTGGATTCCAATTCGTTCTGTATCGATGAAGTGAGAGTGTTGCAGGTCCTTGCATGACAGACCCATCTAAGATGAGCCATTGCGATTCTGAACAATCGTCAGCATCCGACAGTGTAATTCCATCAGATTCGACATTGACTTTACAATTTAACGCGACATCGAATGTTGCGTGCCTATCTAAGACCACGAATTCATCCATTGTATACCTATATACAATAATTCCCTGTGAGCCGCCCTGAAGTATTAAGTGTTCGCCTGGATAATTTAAGGGATTGTATGCTGGGAGATTGAGGTTGATATCAAAATTCACGGGCACGTATGGAATGTTTTGGTTATTCTGATCACACGTAGATTGTATCAGGAGAAAAGCCCCCACCACGATAACAGGAATTTTAAAATGCTTCATGTCTTCATTTATTTACTCAACCCAAATGGATCTTTTGCTTTTCCTGCAATAAACTGTTTGAGATAAGTAGGTTCATAGAGTGCCATATCTTCAAAGTTACTTGTTTCAAATTTATCCGTGGCGATATTCACGGCCGCTTCAGACGTAGGCCATTCTTCAAGAAAGATTCTATTTTCTCCCTTGAGGATGTCTCGACACTTCAAAGCCCCATCACCAATAAAGCAAATGTTTTGGTATGTGTCCCAAGGAAATGTGTTTATTTCAGGGATGATCAAAGCTTCAATCTCAGTAGCGTTGTTTAGATCTGAATTGAACGTTCTGCTGTAAACTTCCATCCTCCGAGCATCTAACATGCTTACGTATGCGTCCATGCCAGGATGATTGTTGCGGGCTTGTGTCGCCAATACAGTCAATGTGTCTACTGAAATTAATGGGATGTTCAGCGCATGACAAATCCCCTTGGCGGTTGCGACGCCTATTCTAAGCCCTGTGTAAGAACCTGGTCCCCCTGAAACACTTACGGCTTTTAAATCGGCTTTAGAGGTCTCGCTTTCTTTGAAAACCTCGTCTATAAAAGGGAGTAACATCTCGGCATGACTGTACCCTTCATTGCGAACTGTTCGACTGGCAAGAAGTGACCGTCGATTGGAAAGCGCAACTGAACATTGGCGAGTAGTTGTTTCTAGGTGAAGTATTACAGACATCTATGGGTCGCAATTATTTAATCTTCATCTTTTGTCTTGGTCCCCCCCTCATTGTTGTCCTCAGCTGTGCCCGAGACTGTGTCGCCATCTTCTAGTTTCCGAGATACCATGTCATATGGGCCACTTACCAATGTGGCGCCATTTTCTATTCCAGCAATGATTTCTATGTAACGGTTATCCTGAATGCCAGTTTCTACCTTCGTCCAGGTTACAGTTTCATTGTCATAAAGAAACACACCTAGTTCTGCTTTATCGTCTTCCTCCGACTTACGTGTGGTCACACATTGAATGGGAACAGATACAATGTCAGTGACACTTTTTGTCAGAAGATCCACAGTAGCACTCATCCCTGGACGAAAAGGTGATTGAGATAATGTGGAGTCTGCAAGAAGGTGACGATAGCTTTCTGGGTCAATCCCCACTTTTACGGAAAAATTGGTGACTTGATCCAAATTGAATCCGTTAGATCCTGCATTTAAAGCGGTATTACCAATTTCAGTGACTTGACCTATAAATGTTTCTGACAGATATGCATCGACCTCAATTTCAGACTTGTTCCCCATTGCCACTCTTACGATGTCACTTTCGTTCACTTCAATATCAACTTCCATTTCACTTAAATTGCTAATCTTCATGACGACTTCTCCCGCAACAAAACCGTTTCCTTGAACACTTTCTCCCACTTCTTTGACCAATGCCGTTACAATGCCAGATTGGGGTGCACGAAGTGTTGTGCGGGATAAGTTATCTAGTGTTTCTTGTAGAGAAGCTTTTGCACTTAAAATAGAATAATTTGCACTTTTTACGCCTTCCTCTGAACTTGTGAGCGTTGCTTTTGCATTTTGAATCGCGGCTTCTGATTGATCATAATCAGCCTGAGAGACCACGCCATTTGAAAAAAGCTTTTGAGTGCGATCCCAGGCTTTTTGGGCGACAAACAGATTTGCCTCGCTGGTTGCCAGCATCGCTTTTGCAGATGACAAATTCGACAGCGTCGTATTTACGGAAGCTTGCGCCCTGTTTCTTGCTGCGATGTAAACATCCGGGTTGATTTGGGCCAACAGATCACCCTCATTCACACGATCTCCCTCTACAACTGGGAGGGCAATTAACTGACCACTGACCTCAGCCGAAATATTCACTTCCAGCACAGGCTGAATCTTTCCAGACGCACTCACTCTTTCCGTGATGGATCTTAAGGTTGCAGTTGTCGTCGTCGTTTCTGGAAGCACTCTTTTTCCGCCAAACAATGATGCAGCAATGACAAGAAGCACAACAACGGCTCCAAGGATAAGAAATATTTTTTTCTTTTTCATAGCTAAAGGTTAACGAAGTGTAATTGCCTTTCCTTGATAGAAATCTAAGATCTTAGATTTAAAGACAAGGTCATATCTCGTACGTAAGCTATTTGTTCGCGCGTTATCCAATTGCGCCCTGGAGTCTGCATACTCAAGTGCAGAGATCGCGCCAGCTTCAAACCTTAATTCGGTGTTTGAAAAGGCGAGTTCGGCAGCGGCCAATGCCGCCTCTTGTGCGAGCAGATTTTTCTGTGCCGCCACTGCATCTGCCCAAGCACTTTCAATGCTTTGTGTGAGAATTTGTACAGTCGCTTCTTCAGCATACTTTGATTGAAGAATGCCTACCTCTGCTTGTTGTACAGCATTTCTGGTCGCGAATCCATTAAAAATGGGGATGCTTAAAGAGAAAAAGACACTTTGGTTAATATTGTCACTTAACTGATCCGTAAATGGAATGGTGGAGTATGTCACGTCACTGTTGTCAATCACAGGTGCAATCAATAAAACACCTTCTTGAGTCATGATGGTATAATTGGTTGTAGAAGGGTCCATGTTCCCTTGTCGTCTGTTTCCAGAATATCCGGACCCAAAGTTGTATGATGCAAACAGTCGAGGCTGGTAGTTTGTTTTTGCGATGTCAAGATTGAGATACGAATCATCCACGGTAAGTGCTGCGGCACGAATTTCGGGGAAGGTGTTCAAAGCGTGATTAATCGCCAGCTCAGAGGAGGGGGGGAGTGCCGAAAATTCTAAATCCTCATCTGTAGGCTTGACGATTTCGAAGGTTTCGGTTTCTGCGCTGGTTAATTGAAGGAGCTGAACAATGTTGAGTTTGGCAAGATATTGTGCGTTTTCACTTGCAATGAGGGAAGCATAATCTGACGCCTCTTGCGCCTGGACATCCAGTAAATCTGACTGCGGTGCAGCTCCTGCTTCGACAAGTTTTGCGACACGGTTGGCCTGTCTTCTTGTGGTCTCTAAATTCAGTGTTGCTAGGGTGACGAATTCTTCTTGAAAAAGCACGTTGAGATATGCCGCTGAGATGGTTAACGCAAGATCGTTTTTTGTTTGTTCCAGGTTGACCATCGCTATATCGACGCCTAGCTCAGCGCGCTTTAAATTCAAATGGTTTTTAAATCCATTGTATAAAGTAATTCCTGAATTCAACCCAAAACTATTTGATTGAATCGCATCCGTTGCAAATTCGTTTGTAAAAGGGTCGATTGTCATTCCTATGTTATATCCATGAGACCCAGAAGCATTAAGCGAGGGGAGGAATGCACCCTTTGCGCTGAATAAACCTATTTCAGCACGCGTATTGTTTAATGCACTCTGTTTAATCTGAAGATTGTGCTCAAAAGCATGGTTGATACACTTTTGAAGAGACCAAACGGAGGTCTGTGCAAAAAGTGGCCCGGATAACAGGACAGTTAATAGTGTGATTGCCGTTGAGATGAATCTAGTCATGTGAGAAGTAAAGGGATTATTCAACAAATTTAACGAATAGACCCTCATACAAACATGAATACTATCCCTCCTCTTTGTTAAATCTTTTCCAGACGAGCACAAGTCCTATGCCAATGAGCAAATACGGAATAATCATGATGAAGATAATCCCCTGATTAAGTCCCGTTCCCATCATTCCTTGATTCGCACTTTGTTCTCCAAGCGCCTTACACATGACACATTGACCCCACGATGACATTGACACAGATAAAGTGACAAATGCAAGAAGGAAGATGTGTTTAAATCGCTTCATTAAGCAGGGTAGTATGGGCTAATCATCAAATAAACAATCACACCGGTAGCGGTAACGTATAACCAAATTGGCCAGGTGAAATGCGCGAGTTTTTTATGCTTCTCCACTTCCATTGCCCAACCTCGTGCGTATGTGAACAATACCAATGGCACGATGGCGGCAGAGAGCACAATATGTGTCAATAAGATGAACAAGTAAACCATCTTCATTGACGATTCTCCTTGGAATCGGGTAGGGGCAGTTGTAAAATGGAATACGATATAACTCAATAAGAACAGAACACTCAACCCTACAGCTGTCGATGTGAGCGCTCTGTGAAGCTTTATTTTCCCAGCCCTAATCGCGATCCAAGCACCCAACAAAGCAAAGAATGCTGTTCCATTCAGGATTGCATTCATTTTAGGGAGTATGTAGAGCTTGGCAGCTGTTTCCGGAGATAAATCTACCGGTGGTAAATACGCAAGTAGCGTCACCACAATGGGAATTATGATGGTAACAGACCATACAATCACTTTTAGTTGAAAATCTGAAAGTTTCATTTATTCTGTAATTAATTGGTAAACATGACTAATCATTTTATCGACTTCGTCTGTAGAAGTGCCATCGTAATATCCTCTAATCCTATCAAGTTTATCTACGAGCACGAAGGTGTCAGAATGGAAAAAGCCGCCTGCAGCGGTATCGCTTGGCATCGCGGTAAGGAAATACCCCTCTTTTGCCTGATCATATAAATCTTCCTTGTCGCCGGTGAGAAATTTCCACTGTGAAGTGTCTGCGCCTATCCTTTCAGCATAATCAGCGAGACGTTCTGGCGTATCTCTTTCTGGATCCACAGTGTGACTCAAAATTTTGAGTTCCTCAGTACTTACACCGTTTTTTCTTAAAATCACTTGAGTTCTTGCCAGTTGTGAACTCAATAAAGGACAAATCGTAGGGCATGATGTGAAAAAGTAGTCGACGATTCTAATTGTACCCTTTACATCTCGGTGACTTACTTTTTGATTGTCTAATCCCGTAAATTCAAACATAGGTACGGTGTGTCCTTCTGGTCCCAACACGGGAAGAGGTGCAGGTGGGTTTTTGTCGTACGCTTCTTGCTTTTTCTGCCGAGCGTATTCTACTAGGTCCATTTCCTTCTTCAAGAGTGCAATGTCTTCAGTTGCATCCCTCAAGGCATCTTCAGATGCCGCATGATAGACTCCCCGAAGATATCCTTTTGAATCAACCAGCCAAAGCGTGGCGATGTTGTCTGGGTCTTCTGCATCACGCGTAATCCGAAACTCCTCACGAATGATTCTGTCAATGTCGGCTTTTTCTCCAGTTAAGAATTGCCATTTTCCGTCAACACCATTGTAGCGTGTATTCAAGGCGACATACTTAGACAAAACTTCCGGCGTGTCGTACTCTGGACTCAAGGTGAAGCATACGATGGAGATACCTTCCTTATCTCTGTACCTGAAATTAGGCCAAAGCAGCTGTCGGGTCATTGCCCCCACATGCGGTGCGTCTGTCCCAAAAAAGGCAGCAATCCATACCTGACCTTTCAGTTCTTCAGTGCCAAAGGAAACGGAATCCTGATTTGTAAGTTGAAAGTCACCCACTCTATACACGCCTGGTACCAGAGAATCAGTTGCCCCACTTTCCATGAAATAAGGGAGTGTGTTGAATTTATGGTTCCCCATGATTCCAAGCACAACGATACCCGTAATCGGGAGTGCCAACAATAGAAAGATTACAGCAATCCGCTTCTTATGCATGGCAATCAGAATTTGGCAGGAAAAGCCTTAGTGAAAATTAGTGAGGTTGTATAAATGTCCGAAACCTTCTGTAAGAGCTATGAATATAAGATAAGCGATAAAGATGAGGTAGGGGATTAAAATGGTCTTTTTCATGACGCTTCCCTCTTCTCCAAGATGCATGAAAGACATGACAATGTACCCAGCTTTGACAAGGGTCAATGTCACAAAAGTCCACTTAATCATTTCCCAAGAAAATGTATCAGCACGCTTAAAGAGGACCCCCATACCCACCTCAACCGCTGTGATCACAGTTAAGAGAACAGTAACAAAGATAATGTTCTTGCGAATTTTTACCCCTTCTTCTTCACTGTGATGAGCGTTTAAAGGGTAACTGTCATTTACAATAAGATCGTCGCGTTCCATAATTGAGTGCTATCAGATGAGGTAGTAAAAAGTGAAAACGAATACCCAAACAAGGTCGATAAAGTGCCAGTACAAACCAACTTTCTCTACCATTTCATAGTGTTTGCGTCTTTCGAAAACGCCACGGTATGCCATAATGAAAATAATGAAATTAATCACAACACCAGAAAATACGTGGAATCCGTGGAATCCTGTAATAAAGAAAAAGAAGTTTGCATAACTCTGTTGAGTTGCATATTCGTTTTCATGCATATTCGCCCCAAATGTGAATGATTCTGATCGCGCTTCCCATAACGTATAGATATCGTCGCCTGTTATGACCTGTTCATCCTCAATATACTTGTGTATTGTTAGCTGATGGAGTTCGACTTCGTGTGTGTGTTCTCCAAACTGAGTTAATGTGACGTGACCATGATGTTCATGAAGATTTACAGATGCATCGCCATTGCTGTAAGCTTCTGCAATCTCGCCAAAGTGATGGTCCATAAAGATAGGCTCACCTACGGGAAGGACATATTCCTCACCATTGTCTGCCGTAATTGTTACCTCAGTGGCCAAAAGGAAAGATCCTCCGCCACCATGAATAAAGTGAGACCACTCCCACGCTTGAGATCCAAGAAAAAATATGCCACCAATGATGGTCGCCAACATCCAACGCACCACACCTCGTTTGTCGTTTCTGTGACCCGCTTCCACAGCAAGTACCATGGTCACAGAGGAGACGATCAGGATAAATGTCATTAATGCGACATAGACGAGAGGATACTGACCTTCTAAACCTGGGAGCGCTCTAAAAACTTGCTCTCCAATAGGCCAAGGCTCCTCACTCGCAGCCCTAGAAAACCCATATGCAGTTAATAATCCACTAAATGTTAATGCATCGGATACTAAAAAGAACCACATATACATCTTACCATAGGAGATGCCATAAGGTGACCTTCCTCCTCCCCATAATTCTTCTGAAGAAACGTTATCGTTTGAATGTCCTGACATGCTGCAAATGGATTGCGAATTTGTTGGGCAAATTTAATAAATCATTCCTGAATGAGTGCCCTTTTTTTAATTAGAGTGTCTTGACGGCTTATCAAGAATGATTCTATGTTAAATGAATGCGGTTTTTGAATTAATTATTTGATAAATAGTAAGACAAATAGCGCCAGCCAAAGTGCGCCTAAAAAATGCCAGAATATACTTAAAACCTTAAGCCGAACAGTGTCCTCAGGGTTGATTTTCCCCTTTAAAACACGAAACAAGTTAACACAGAGATAAGCGATTCCCAATACCAAATGCAAGATATGAATCAAGATTAAGGCCCATATATAAGAAGCGCTGGAATTCGTGCGATGAATCACATCAGAAGTGATAGGGCGAACCATTAAAGGATCGTTTGGCGCGTAAAAGGCGCCTGTTTCATCGTTGAAAAGGATGGGTGTGCCGTTAATTCGCACATCATAATCTTCGCCATAAACCGCTCCGTTTTCAATTAATTCGTTTATTCTGTTCCAGGAATAAGCAGCGAGACCATCTTCATTCTTTTCCGTTCCAAAGCCGCTTCCGATTTGGGCCAAAGACTTCCATCCAGAGTATTGCGTCACTGTAAAACCAACCCCCAGAATGAGCGTTACGATCAAAAGCATTTTAGATCGGTTTACATTTCCCCCTTTCATCGCTTTCAATGAAGCAAAGAGCGAAATGGAAGAAGCCACAATAAGTGCATTGCTCACCCACAAAGCTGTAGGGGGAGTTAAATGGACCCAGTACTGACCTATACTACTTACGAGATACGCACTTACTAGACCTCCAAACATCATGGTCACAGAGAAAATGATAAAGGCCATAAGCATAATCTTAGAGCTGTCAGTTACCTTTTTGTCGTTAGAAGGATCGTACGCTGTTGTTGGATTGTTTTCCATGAAAAAATTGATTTAACTAAATCGGGGTTTTATCCAGTACGTATGTGATTTGTACCAGAGGAAGATATATAAAACTAGCAAACATTAATTTACGTGCATCTGATCGGTCAAGTGTAATCGACAATCTCCAAGCAAACCATGAGAATCCCAAACCTGATATGATTGCAACAACTAATGCAACGTTTCCAACCATTGGAATGCCGTTGGGCAATGCCCAAGGAAGGAGACTCATAGGAATACAGAACAGTGTGTAGAGTAAGATCAACGAAGCAGAACGTTCTGTCAGTCCAGAGTTAAATGGCAACATTTTATATCCCACTTTTGAATAATCTTCGTGCGCAAGCCATGCAATTGCCCAAAAATGTGGGAATTGCCACATAAATTGTACTGCGAACAAAGTGCCCGGTTCAACACCAAACTCTCCAGTTGCAGCGACATAACCTATCATCGGAGGCAATGCGCCGGGGATGGCTCCCACAAATACGCAAAGAGATGATTTGGCTTTAAGAGGTGTATATACAAACGCATACAGCACGAATGAGATGAATCCCAATATGGCAGTGCTGCTATTCAAAAGATACAGGAAGTAGATGCCAGAAATTCCAGCGCCGATACTCAGAATCAGCGCATGATTAATCGTCATTCTACCTGAAGGCAATGGACGGTTTTGTGTCCGAGCCATAATGGCGTCGTTGTTGCACTCTATGATTTGATTAAACCCACTCGATGCTCCGGTTAATAAACACCCGCCTCCAATAAGCAATAGTAAATTTCCAACTTCAACATTTTCCACGCCCATACACCATCCCAAAACGGATGAAAGAACGACAAAAAATCCCAGGCGAACTTTAAAAAGCGTACCGATATCTTTTAGAAGTGAAGGGGTCTTTTCTTTTGTCATTTGAAGCAAATAATCAGAGACAAAAGTACGTCAGGAATTACCAGTCTCGTCCTTCTAATACGCGCGTATTTCTGATGCCCAATTGTACTCTAAACGCATTCCATGGAACAATACTTGCTCCTGCTCCTGCGTCATCAACAATGTGAGACTCCACTCTCATGGATCCCCTGGCAAACACTTCAATGCCAGCCACATTAAACTTCTCTCCTATGGCGCGAGCGATGTCAATAGATATTCTTTGAAATTCGGACCCCACTCCTTGCAGGAACAAATGACCGTCATCACTTTCTCGATCTAGGTAACTCCGAAAGATGTCAGAGCCTGAAGCGTATCCAGTGGAGGGGTCGAGCCCACGATAAACCCTTTCTATTGCTAGTCTCACTGTATATTCTTCTTTAACCACCCATTTGATTCGGAGTATGATGTCCGCAAAATTTGATCCCAAGGGGTGAGCCAAAGGTTTTCGCGCATGTGTCCAAGCAACAGTTTCAGATGCATGAGAATAGGTAAAGGGCCTTACGACAGAACCTTCAATAAGACATCCCCATTTGCCATTTCTAGAATTGATGCTGCCACCTGCCAATACCCCCCATTTGTTCCCCCACCAACTTGTTCCTTCAACAAGCTTGGATGTGAGAAGTTCATCAAAAAGAATCTGACCATATGCTGTTTTTTGATTTGGACTTCTCTTTCCATATCCACGCCAAATCAACTGTGCGCCTATAAGCGCGTTGTCGGATGACCCAAGTGCATATTCTGAGGGTCGAAAGGCGACAACTGGAATGAGATAGGATGGCTCGATGCGGTGATTTACGCCCACATCATTGCTTTGCCATTTTACAGCCCCGAAAAGAGCACCAGAAAAACCACCTCCCAATCCGACGTCCACCATGTGCGCTGCCACCCAACCAATTTCATTTGAATCAATGAGTTCCATAGGGTGAAGTGTTCGAAGCAGTATATGTGTGTAGTTTACAGGTCCCGCATCAATAAAGAGTCGCAAATATGAAGATGGCGCCATGGATCTGTCGAAATACAAGGATCTGATTCCGGGCCCCCAATGGTGTGGACCATGTCCTATCGCAAACTCAACAGACGGAGACAACTTGATCGATGTCCGGAAGTTTAGCCGGTCAACTTGCAGCGCCCTAACGGAACCCGCCCCAGGGTTCGCACCTGTTACAGCACCTACTCCATCGAATCTTCCCCACTTCACTCCAGCGTCATACAGATGCTGGGGGACAGGTAGTTTCCATCTTTCGGCAGAGATTTCGTAATGAAACACATCATTGATATCGCCGGATGTTCTAAGCCCAATAATTGAAGCGTTACCAGCATTGTCCCCCTGAATAAATTTATATTCACCATCGACATTCACTCCAGAAAAGGAACCATAATCCCTCATGCTCACGCCATTTTCTCCACTTCCGTGCACATCTCCCGCCCAATCTGAAAGCGGTTGAATACACGGAACCATGGCTTCGAGGGAGTCTGCAATATTCCAAGCGCGAATGGCTTCACTATCTAGCGGAGTGAACCAGGTCGGAGTACGTGTAGATTGCGCCGAAAAAGAGTTTATTACGAGTAATCCCAATACGTATAACACACCACATTCAGCCCTTAAAAATGTCATTTCATTTTTAATTTAGGCAGCAACATAGGTAATGCCCCGATTAAAATAGCACACCCCATGTAGGCTAAAAAATGTGTGGTAGGATTAAACCACGTGAACATGGCATGGATGTTTAAGAATGATATAAATGAGAATAAAACAGATCCCATCCAAATCAGGATGGATGTCTTTCGATGCCCATACCCTTTTCCAATGAGAATGTGATGAATGTGAAGTTTGTCGGGAGCAAACGGAGAGACTCCTCGACATACACGAAGGAAGAATACCCGAATGGTATCTACCAAGGGGTAAGCAAGTATTCCCATTGCCAATACTGGCTTGGATACTCCTTGAAGCGGCTCAGGTGTCATTTCCATAGGTGTTCCAATGACTTTGACTGCCAGAACGAATGTGATTAATCCGACAATAAGAGAACCACTGTCTCCCATGAAAATTCGCGCGGGATGGAAATTAAAAATAAGAAACCCCAAGAGCGCTCCTCCCAGAGATGCCGATACAATTGCGGATCCTGGTTGATTTGTGCTGTGAAACCAATATGTAAATGCAGCCATAGCTACAACACCCCATCCTCCTGCTAAGCCATCCACACCATCTATGAGATTGATTGCATTGACGATCACAACATACACGAATAACGAGAACAGATAACTCACATAAATAGGGATGGTTTCTACCCCGAAAAGACCATAAAACCCTTCTATTCTAATATCTGCAAGCACAATAATCATACCGCCAATAAGAATATGAATCATTAGTTTTTTCATGGGGTCGATGCCGATGACATCATCTTTCAGTCCCATAAAGAATATAGGAACAGCTGTTGACAGAACGACAATCCAAGGCCTGAATGTTTGCAAGGGAATCTCTGAAATGGTAAGCCAAGCAAGTGCAGAGAATATCGTTGCTGCGAAAATGATCACCCCACCCACGTTGGGTGTTGATTTGTCGTGAAGCTTTCTGTCGTTTCCCGGTTTATCCACAAGTTGTTTTAAACGCGCCACTTTAATAAGTGGTGGCATGCCAAATAAAACAGTGATAAATGAGGTTAATATGCTGACAATGACAAGTGACATATGTGTAGATAGAGGGTGTAAGTTAGGGGTTATTGATTAATGATTCCGTGGGTGATTCCGAGGGACATCATCCATCCTGAAGGTCCCTCAGATAAAGGGTCCACTTGAAAGAGATGCTCAAAAGAAAGCATACCACACAAATCCCAATCCTTGAGAATCACCCGGCTGATATTTGCTTTGATCCACTTCAGGTCATAGTCGTACTGTACGCTTTTAAGTGAGCCACACTCGGAATAAAGAATCCACTTGGGCAAAAGTTTATTTCGATACTCAGCGCACATAACGGAGGATTTACTTTGGCCTCCTGTCATTATGCCTAATGGGATTCCTGAATGAGACCATTCTGTGCCACCATCTCCACCGTATAAACCTGCTTGAGTGACGAAGTGGTGTATGCCAACCTTTGTGTTTTTTCGAGAATATTCGCCACCCACCTGCCATGAAACACCTTCTTCCGATGCAGATGATTTGGCCATTTCCCAGATAAATCGAAAGTCATGAAACAATGTGAATCCTGATAGGGAGATGGCTTGGATATGGCTGCTGGAACTTGTGTCTTGAGACACTTCTTTTGCCCTTCCGAATAACATCGCTATTCCCCATGAGTCAGAGGTGTATTTGCCAGTACTAACCATGCCCTGCATCCTGTTGAATAGAGGTTCTGTCGTACTCCCCATAGGTCCTCGCTCATCTCCGACCCACTGAAAGGCGCAGACATCAAAATGTAGTTTTGTATTTTCCCATCCCATTTTTGCAGTGGGGTAGGGGACGTCATCTTTATTCAACAAAAGCGGGGCGTGTGACCATCCAAAACTTTGTGCTTCATTTGACAGCCGAGCGTGAAACCCTTTGGCTTCGTCTTTGCCCACATTTTCTGACCACTCAATAAACCCAGTTGCTCTTGCGACATCTACTTTCAGGGGCGAATCCGTCTCGGTTAAAGAAGAAATCGTCTTGAAACGACCCCAACCGGGCAATCTGTTAGATTGTCTTGAGAAATCTGTCAGAAATGGACTTAAGATAGATTGTCGCTCTAAAAGCTCGCCTCCCGCTTTGAAGTGGTCGTCAATGGTGGCCTTAAATTTTGCACCACGAATGTTATTGACGCCATGAAAATCCTGCCCCACCAGATATAAAAAACTGATTGAAGGATCAACAACAACGAGTGCTCTTTCAGATTCAAGGGTGATGGCATGTGATGTGATTGAATATGAAGTCGTGTTTTGAGCATACAGGGATGGGGATAGAAAAAGTGTAAAAATGAATATCTGAATGATGTCACGTCGTCCAGAGTCGCCATTCAAATTATTTTTCATGAGAAAGATAGTCTGCA
>CAJXHE010000020.1 GCA_913051865.1 uncultured Flavobacteriales bacterium | reverse complement strand
CAGTAAAAGCACGAAATTGAAAGGTATTTCGAAGAAGCGCGTGCCTATGCAGAAGCGCATCCCGAACCTTCCACTTCGGTGATGGATGTCCGACACGAGGCCATGCGAGGTATTTTTGATGGATCACTTGCGCTTTATTGTCACGCCTCTGATGTCCGAGAGATTACAGAAGCGGTTCACTTTAAACGCAAAATGGGAATCAAGCGCCTCGTAATTGTAGGCGGATATGATGCTTATCTCGTCGGTGATATCTTGCGCGAAAACGATGTAAGTGTTCTCCTTACGAGCGTTCACAGGCTCCCGAGATTCACCGAAGATGATATTGATTTACCCTATCGTTTGCCAAAACTACTCGCGGACGAAGGCGTCCTCTTTGCACTCCAAGTCGATGCCAGAATGACGGAGATGAATACCCGAAATCTTCCATTCTATGCTGGCACAGCACGCAAATATGGTCTTACAGAAGAGCAGGCAATTATGGCCCTCACCCGTAATCCTGCAAAAATATTGGGCGTGGATGATGTATGTGGAACCATTGAAAGAGGCAAAGACGCGACTTTATTTATATCTGACGGAGATGCTTTAGACGTGCGAACAAACCGTCTGATACATGCGTTTATTCAAGGTCGAACAATGGATATTGACAACCGTCAAAAAGAACTTTACAGAAAATTTCAAACCAAATACGGCGCGGAGTTGCGCGACTGATTCAGAAACTTAGAATGAAGATTTAGGTTTTAGTACCCGATTTTTGACCTTACGCGAGTCAGAACTTCGGAAGCTACATTCCGTGCCTGGTCTGCACCTTGTGACAATGCGAGATCGATTTCTTCACGGTTTGCCATAAGCGCGTTAAAGCGGGAACGTTCAGACTCAAAACCGTCCACGAGCGCTTCTAGAAGTGCTTTTTTTGCATGTCCCCAACCATATCCTCCCGCACGTAAGGCGTCAGCCATTTTTTGTGCGTCATCTTGAGAAGCAATCAGTTCATACAGTTTGAATACAACAGAGGAATCGGGGTCTTTTGCATCTTCCAGTGGCGTTGCGTCAGTGATGATTTTCTTATTGATGGCCTTTTTCAATGTGCCAGGATCATCGAAAATATTAATCGTATTGTCCTGTGATTTGGACATTTTCCCTCCATCCGTCCCGGGCACGTACATGGTTGATTTGCTTGTGAGCGCCTCTGGCAGAATGAGTGTATCTCCAAATTTGTGATTAAATCGAGATGCCACATCACGGGTCATTTCGAGATGCTGCATTTGATCTTTCCCTACAGGAACCATCTGAGCATCATACAAAAGAATGTCCGCTGCCATAAGCATGGGATATCCGAATAGCCCCGCATTGACATCCTCTAGACGGTCAGATTTATCCTTAAAACTGTGGGCCAAACCGAGGCGAGAATATGGGAACATACATTGTAAATACCAGGCCAATTCAGTCACCTCTGGTACATCGCTCTGACGGTAAAACACACTCCTCGAAACATCCAGTCCACACGCCATCCACGAAGCAGCAACAGCGTACGTATTGTTTTTCAGGAGCTCTGCGTCTTTGATTTGCGTCAACGAATGCATATCTGCGATAAACAGATACGAATCGTTTGCGGCGTCATTTGCGAGATCTATGGCAGGCTTAATCGCACCGAGGATGTTTCCAAGATGTGGGGTACCGGTACTTTGTATGCCTGTGAGTATGCGCGCCATTTTCTTGTCCGAAGATTAACAGAACTCGTTGAACGCCTGTTTCAGGTGTTCAGAGATCGCCTCTGCAGTGTTTCCTTCAATGTGATGACGCTCGACCATCATCGCCAATTTTCCATCTTTAAAAAGCGCAATACATGGAGACGAGGGAGGGTAGGGAAGCATAAACTTACGCGCTTGAGCGACAGCTTCTAAATCAAACCCTGCAAAAGAAGTTGTAAGGTTGTCAGGTGTTTTTTGATTATCGAGACACGCTTTTAATGCCGGACGCATTGATCCTGCAGAGCATCCACAAACACTATTCAGAGCTACAATTGTAGTTCCAGGTCTTTCCAGAGCTGAGCTAACATCTTGTGGAGTAAGTAATTCTTCGAAACCGACCTCTACGAGCTCGGCTTTCATTGGGGCAACTAATTCAGCTGGGTACATTATTTATTGGGGTTAAATGTCGATTTTAATTCAAGTTCTGTGTATTGTGCGTCATCTATTGGTGAAGGCGCATCGATCATGACGTCTCTTCCGGAGTTATTCTTCGGGAAAGCGATAAAATCACGAATAGAGTCAGAGCCACCAAACATAGAGCAAAGTCTGTCAAATCCCAGGGCAAGACCTCCATGAGGGGGTGCGCCGTATTGGAATGCATTCATAAGGAATCCAAATTGCGCCTCGGCCTCTTCCTCCGTGAACCCGAGAAGATCAAACATCCGCGCCTGTAATTCTCGGTCGTGAATTCTTATGGATCCACCACCGATTTCAACCCCGTTAATGATCATATCATATGCGTTCGCCTTTACTTTTCCAGGATCGGAATCGATAAGTGCAAGTTGATCTGGTTTTGGAGATGTAAATGGATGGTGCATCGCATGGTAGCGATCGGTTTCTTCGTCCCATTCTAGAAGCGGGAAGTCCATCACCCAGAGTGGTTTAAAGACCTTCGGGTCACGTAACCCCATTTCTTCTCCAAGGTGAAGTCTGAGCTCCCCCAATTGTTTCCGCGTTTTATCCAATCCACCTGAAAGAACCAAGATTAAATCACCTTTGCCTGCACCTGTTTTGTCTGCCCAACTCGTGCGCGCATTTTCATCAAAGAACTTGTCTACACTGCTCTTTGTCGTACCGTCTTCGTTCACTCTACAATAGATAAGCCCTTTTGCGCCAATTTGTGGACGTTTCACCCAATCGGTAAGTTTATCCAATTGCTTCCTCGTGTATGCAGCGCCTCCCGGCACCACGATACCAAGCACCGTTTCTGCAGAATCGAACACACCAAACCCCTTTCCTTGAGCCACATCACACATGTTGACAAACGCCATCTCAAATCTGACATCCGGCTTGTCAGATCCATACAGACGCATCGCATCGTCATAATCCATTCTCGGGAAATCTTCAATCTCTACATCGAGGACCACTTTGAAAAGATGGCGAACCATGCCCTCGAATGTATTGAGGATATCTTCCTGCTCTACAAATGCCATTTCGCAGTCTATCTGCGTAAACTCTGGCTGTCTATCTGCGCGAAGATCTTCGTCACGAAAACACTTCACGATTTGGTAATAACGGTCGAAACCACTTACCATAAGAAGTTGCTTGAACGTTTGAGGACTTTGTGGAAGTGCGTAAAACTGTCCGGAGTTCATACGGCTTGGGACCACGAAATCTCTTGCACCTTCGGGCGTGCTCTTAATGAGATATGGGGTCTCGACGTCAATAAAACCAACAGAATCCAAATATTTACGTGTTTCCATCCCCACCCTGTGACGCAGCATAATATTTCTTTGAACAGGATCCCTACGCAGATCGAGGTAGCGGTATTTCATCCTCAAATCTTCTCCGCCATCCGTGTCATCTTCGATGGTGAATGGAGGTGTTATACTTGGGTTAAGAATTTCGAGAGATGCCACGTCGATCTCAATTTCTCCAGTTGGATTCTTAAGATTTTTATTTTCTCTTTCAACCACATTGCCATGAATTTTAACGACGAATTCCCGACCCAATTTCCGCGCTTGCTGACAAAGATCAGGATTGGTTTCCATATTGAAAACCAGTTGCGTTTTTCCGTACCGATCTCTAAGATCAACAAAAGTCATCCCCCCCAAATCACGTGCTTTATGGACCCACCCAGAAAGTGTAACAGAAGTACCAGAGTTTTCAAGGCGCAATCCGCCGCAAGTGTGTGATCTGTGCATTGTACAAAGATAGCGAGAGGAGAGGGTTTAAAAGCAGCCTCTACGGCAAGTTGTTTCGTCAAAAAACATTAAAACTAAGTTCCTTCAGTTGCAGTGTCATCTCTTAAAAGTCAATCATGAGCCCAATAGAAGGCAACACAGTGCCGCTGACGTTTTCTATTTCAGATAATTCATACGATCCTGGATTGATTGGATCTTCAATGGGATTTCCAGAATCATCTCTATTTACATCAAGAAATGGTTGACTGACTGCCTGAAAATTGTAGATGTTTTGGATGTCGATGTATGCATTCACAGCCCACTTCTCGAAGTACCATTTTTTATCTAATCTGATGTCCAAACCATGTGTCGCGTCGTTTCTTTCGCTATTCAATTGATCCCAGTCGAAAACACCCTGCTGTATGATGTTCCAGACATCGATTGTTGCAGATTGCTCTCTATCATAAGGGGTGTATGGCGCGCCCCCAACAAACCTGAATTTCATTCCGAGTTCCCAATCGTTTTTAAATTTTTTCCCCGCGGTGATATTTAGGATATGTCTGTTGTCCCAGGAAGAATTAATCAATTCGTCGTTTTTGTCAGAGAACTCACCCCGCACGAATGTATATGAAAGAATGCCATACACAGAGGAGAGAAGCTTCTGTTGTACCAGCAGTTCAAGGCCATAAGTTCTGCCAAATGACGTTGAAGTCACAGGCTCATTTCCGATCACACCAAAGTCCCCTCCCAGGTTTGCAAGTGAGAGGCTGTCTCTTGTCAAAAATGGATAATTGTCGTAGTTTTTATAAAATCCCTCAACAGTCACTTTGGACAACAAACTAGGACTAAATTCCAACCCAGCAATAAAATGATCTGCCTGTATATAGGTGATGTTGTTTTCTTTGTTTGCGAGCAAATCGTTGCTGTCTCGGTACCCCATGATTGTATAGGGTGGAAGCTGGAAATAACGCCCAACATTGAAATTGGCATTTAACTTTTCACTGAGAGCATAGGATGCAGAAAGTCTCGGAGACAACTGATCAAATGGGTTGCTCATTTCCTCAGAATAGTCGTTCCAATCCATACGTAACCCAAGCGACACCATCAACCTGTTTTTTACCAGTTCTTTACTGACCTGAGAAAAAACAGCAAACTTATTGACAGGTAAACGTGACTCGAAATCAATCACATTCACCGCGCCATCTAGCACGATTTGATTGTAGGTTGAATTTGTATAAATCGCGTTTTCATACCCGAGCCCCATGTTTAATTTCCATCCATTTTCCCGAATGGTGTTTTCCAACCTCACCTTGTTTTCAATTTCTTGAGATCTGTAGTCAAGGATTAGATTCTCGGGTTGTTCAATGTTCCCCTGATATTTAACAGCCCTGTTGTTTAAATGATTGCGGCTGACCACAACATTTTGAAAACTGTTTGTCCCAAAATGCTTCCAGTTTGCACCCACAGCATAATTCCATTGTGTGTTCACGGGTAAGTTCCCCAAGATGTAATTGTTTCTTCGAATGACCTCTTCGTCCTCTAGGCCGTCATTCGCAGATGTATTCAAGGTGAAGTCGTCTATTGCCCCAAGCCCTATGATGGTGATGCGGTTTTTGTCATTGACCTTGATGGTCTGCTTGTATTGAAAATCATTGTAGGTAGGGAGGAAAGGAAGACCCAGGGTTTTGAAGAGCAATTGTAAATAGGATTGTCTTGCAGATAAAATAAATGTGGACTTGTCACCGATAGGCCCATCGAAGGTGATGCCTGCATCACTTGAGCCGAGCATAAATGTGCCTTTGAGACCCTCATCATTCCCTTCAATTTGTTTGAATTCTATGATAGAACTTAGTGCATTTCCCCTGTTGGCAGGGAAAGCTCCAGCATAAAAATCCACTTCTCGTATGAAATTGACGTTGATCATCCCGACTGGCCCCCCTGATGACCCTTGCGTTGCAAAGTGGTTAATGTTTGGAACTTCAATGCCATCTAGATAAAACCTATTTTCATTAGGCGCACCACCCCGAACGATAATATCATTCCTGAATGAAGCTGAAGATGCGACACCAGGAAGAATCTGGATTACATTTGAAATGTCCCTGTTGCCACCAGGGTTTCGATAGATTTCGGAGGAACTGATTGTTCTCAGACTTACAGGACTTTCTTCTCTTTTGTTAAATGGAGATGCAGTAATCACAACTTGATCAAGGGTCGTGCTTTCTTCCACCAAAGCAAAATCAAGGGTGGTCGTTCTTACTGAGTTCACGGGCACTTCATAGCTCACCAGTCTCTTGAAACCAATAAATGAGCAAATCACACTGTATGTTCCCGGCTCGAGGTTTGTGAGGATGTAATTCCCTTCAATATCTGAAGTGGCGCCAAGTGATGTCCCCTCGATAATAATATTTGCAAAAGGAACCGCTTCGTTGTTGATGCTATTGAATACACGTCCTTTTATGGTGCTTGTTTGTCCTAAAGCAACACCAAATATGCCTGTAAGGATCATTGCAGAAATTATAGACTTTATATTCATCGTTATCTCTAATTAATCGGTTTTAATAAAAATATTACGCAATGCATCGTTCAGTTTGGCATACTTAAAACCAAACCCTCGCTCTGTTATTTTGGTTGATGACACGCGACTGCCCGCTAACAATACAACCGCCATTTCACCAAATAAGAGGCGAATAAAAAAAGCAGGGATATTGGGTAAGATAACCTTGCGTTTTAAAACGGCTGCAACTTTCTGAGTGAACACATTGTTTGTGACATGTTCAGGCGCAACAGCATTGTATGTCCCCCCTTCTTTTTGTGTCATCACAAACTTCAACATGCCGCAAAGATCAGCAATATGGATCCACGGAACCCATTGTTTGCCTGTCCCGACTCCGCTTCCCAATCCAAAACGAATGGGGGCTGCTATTTTTTTCAAGGCGCCTCTGTCTCTGTCTAGAACGATACCAAACCTCACTACGTCAATTTTATTGGCCACGTGATTGGATTTGAAGGAATGCGCCACACGCTCCCAGTCTCGACACACTTCTCCTAAAAAATCATCCGCATTGGGAGAGTCCTCAGTGAAGATGTGATTCGTTGTCGTCGCACCATAATATCCAATAGCTGAAGCTGAAATAAACGCGTCTATTTTTTGATTGTTTTTCTGTAATTCATCTAATATCAACTGGGCACCACCGACTCTGCTTTTCTTAATTTCTCTTTTTCTTTCTGGGGTCCATCTTTTCTCAGCTATCGGTGAGCCAGCCAAATGGATGATGTGATTGACGCCTTTTAGCCCCTCAGGATCGATATACCCCAAATTGATATCCCAGCGATACGCATTCTCTTGTTTCACTTCTCTGGTTAAAAACTTAAGGGTGTATTCCCCATCAAATTCCAGAGCCAATGCTTTCGCCAACATTCCGTTAGCTCCTGTTATTAGGACGACTTCCTTCATCTTTTTGAGAAATTAATGAACAGGTCATCATATTCTTTAAAACGATGTTCTCGGATGGGACGGACTTCAGGCTCGATGTCAAAATGTAACAAAAGACAAGGGCTTATGTCCTTGGATCTTTCGACGAACCCATCGCTTAAAAGTTCATTGTTGAAGATGCGTTGTTTGATTTTATTGAAATAGGGATACATCTTCTTTAACGTCTTGTTTGGGCTTGAGGAATTCAAAAATCATCAAATTACCGAAGAGCATCGAGAAGGCATATCCGAGATCCTCTATTGGAATCGTCGCAAGTCTGATCCCTAAATTCTCATCATCATTGTACCAAACAATTGGCGCATCGATCATCGAACCGGTTAGAATGCCATTTACAATGAAAAATGGAATAAGGATAATTAAAAACGACAGAAAAAACCGTTGTAATAATTTGAGATAAAAAACAACCCCTAGGGCGAGCGTGACAATTAAAAATATCGCATCCACTAGAGTGTATGCTTTTGAAAAATGCGTGCAAAGTAGGACGAATGTCGCAGCAATTAAAACAATCGCAATTTTGCGGGTCAGCGCTTCATTTAGAAAAAACTTTGGCGACAAATGCTTGAGTACAAAATGAGTAAACACTGAGCAAAAGGGTATCACAAAAAAGAAAAGCCACTCTTCTATTGGCATCATGAATAGCTTCAACCCCAAACAATACGCCTCATTAAACCCCCAGATACCTGCCCTCGTAAATAAAGCATCCCAGATCAAGAACACAAACGCAACGATCGAAGTAGAAATCAAGAAGTCCCTCCATCTTTTGATGACATCCAAGTAAAAAACAGTGAATGCAAATGGGATAGATACGGAAGCAATCAGCACGTATAAGTACAACGGTGTCATTACTTACGCTTTGTAGTGAAGTATTTTTTCGGGACATTAAGCATTCCGAAACATTCTCCATCTTCTTTCCCCATATGTTTATGGTGAACTTTATGTGCCTTCCTTAACCCCATCAGATATCGGTTAGTGGTTTTGTCAAACCACTTGAATCGTCTGTGAATCAGTACATCATGAATAAGAAAGTAAGCAATTCCGTAAAAAAGAATCCCCAGTGCGATGAAAAATTTGTAATTTAATTCAGGGTTTACCCCAAAATAAAACAGTGTAATGCTAGGTGCTGCGCCAATCAAGAAGAAGATGTCGTTTTTCTCAAAGACATTTTGATATTTGGGTTGGTGATGATCCGCATGTAAAAACCACAAAAACCCATGCATGACATATTTGTGGTTCAACCAGGTTGAAACCTCCATTAGTAAGAATGTTATCACGACAATGGTAATGTAAAAAAAGACAATCATAAAGATGTATTTGCTCTAATAAAGTTATCTAAGTAATCGGTTTCATCCTCCACATCAAGGATGTTTTTAAGAATCAATTTATCCTCCTCGATATATTCATTGTATCCAAGAAAATCAGGCGTGTTTTCTTGAGATAACAGACGGACATATCTCAGGTGAATATTTGAAGGATGTGTGTCAATTAACTCATTTAATATTGTTTTATTTTCTTGAAACAACTGAAGTTTTCGCATCGGATTTTGAGAATACTCAGCTTGTTTCATTGCGATTGATGTGACATATGCCATGACAGAAGCTTCATGGCTTCCATGATATTTATCAATAAAAGAGACCTCAGAGGCTTCAGTTTCTAATGTATGGTACTCTTGAACCACCTGCTTAATGTCAGGACTAAAGTCAAATGACAAAAGCAAAATCAAAAAGATTGAGGTCATCATACCAAGTTTAGTTTGTGACGCAAATATGACAGTAGAAGAATACATATTTTTCTCGGGGCTGACACTCTAATTCGATTTTCTTTTAAAACGTTGGCCGGTGTGTGAACGATTTTTTTAAGTAAATGAGAATAATACTTGTAAGCCAAATATACTCCCAATCTAGATTCTTTGGGGAGCTTTAAAACACCCTCTTTTGCTATTTTAAAATCGCTTTCGATGTCTTTAATAATCAGGTCTTTGTCGGAATCCTTGAAGTTTCCGGGATCGATGTTGGGAAAGTAAGTCCGATCTAAGTCTTCAAAGTCCTGTCTTAAATCCCGTAAAAAATTGACCTTTTGAAAAGCTGAGCCAAGCTTGATGGCCGATACTTCTAGCTGACTATATCTGGATTCATCCCCTTTCACGAAGATTTTTAGACACATAAGACCCACGACATCAGCCGAACCATAGATATATTCATTGATTTCTTCCTTGTTTTGGTATACCTTCTTCGAGATATCAGCGCGCATGCTTTTCATGAAAGCCTTGACTAGCGCAATTGAAATATCGTATTTTACGATGGTGTTTTGAAACGCATTAATGACAGGGTTGGCGCTAATCCCTATCTTGAGCGAGATCCAAAGTTCTTCTTCAAACCTGTTCAAAACATCCTCCTGTGGGTATCCTTCAAAGCTGTCCACAATCTCATCTGCGACGCGCACAAATCCGTATATGTTGTATACATCCTGTCGAATCGTTTTGTCAAGCAATCTTACTGCCATTGAAAACGAAGTGCTGTATTTCTTCGTAATGGTGCTTGCAGTTTGATTTGATATTTCATCGTAAAGCTGCTTCATGATGCGAGGTGTTCAGTAGACATTATCTCTGAAATTAAGTCCGTTGGTATGCCTGGGCGCGGTGTCGCTCGATCACAAAAAGTTTTGTTTTTCTTGTTAATGGTAACATATTGTCCCTCCCTAGAAAGGGAGCAGGCCGAGGATAGAGATGAAAACCCTGTCCCCAATATGGAAATTACTTCTGACATTATATTACAATCTTATGAGATACAAAAATACGAAAGATTTAATGAATGAAGATTAGATATGGAGATTCCTTTATGCGATGTATCATGACTTATTGCTGCGTAAAGGAGCATTCACGTTGACTTAACGGAAGACATGAATCAATGCCCTATTATTTTAACAATCGCATGTAAGCAGTTTTAACATTTAGCGCCTCTCCAATTTCTGTCCAGGCAAAATAGATAGTGTCATTTTTCATCACCATTTTTGGGAAACCGCTGGACCTAGATTCGCTTGACTGGGCAACAATAAATGATTTACCTAGCGCACCGTCATCATTTACCCGACACGCTTTTACGGTTGCTTCACCTGATGCTGTTTCGAGCCAACTTATCAATGCACCTCCGTCTTCTAAGACAATCAAATCAACCCTTCCCGCGGGATTGCTGTCGCTTATTACTACAGCATGATCAAAGCTTTCGCCGTCATTTTTAGAAAAGGCAACTTTAATCTTTGGGACGCCGTTCGCTTGGGTATACCAAGCAACAACAGTGACATCTCCCTTTATGTCAATTGCGGGACCATTGACTGGACAACCGTTAATTTCCCAATTGTCATTGAACACAGATTGAGGTTCGGTCCATTTTCCATTGCGTAATCGAACCACCGAAATATCTCTGATTTCTGTTTCAGTACGGTCTCTGTAAACGAGAACAGGCCCCGTGGACGCCAGCGCGGCATCTGTTTGGCAACAGCTACAAACACGATTGTCAATCAGAAGCTCCTCAGAAAGTTGACCGTTTTTATCGATGACGGCACTACGCAAGGTCATTTGATTTGAGGGTACGGTATCTGATTCTTGAATTAACGCGTAATTCCTTCCGTCTAACCACACCGCCAGGACCTTATCTTTATAGGGCACCAGACTTACAAACCCATGCTCAGTGAGGGTGCTGTCTGTGTGGGGAGATATGGGGTTACTCCATGTCTCTCCCTGATCATTCGATATGGAAACATTCACATCATAAGCATACGTGTCTTCTCCACTCTGCACGAGAAAGTGAGAAGCGATAGATCCCTGCCCAAATGTTGACATCGAAGGGAAATCGGCCCAGTTCACAAACCAATTGTCCCCTTGAGAGATTTCATTTTTTTTCGACCAGACCCCTTGGTTAATGGTGGAATAATACAAAGTTGTATTGTGATCTTCAGATGTTTCTACCCAACTCAAGTAAACTTTTTCATCGCTCCCGACATGTAAATTTGACTCCGAACTCCTTTCCCCAGCCGGAGATTTTAATGATTCAACAGACAACATGTCATCTGTTTTGGGGTGATATAAACAGCTGAAAAAGCAGGCGCTTTGTATAATAAGTGCGACTCGTAATATTCGACTGTACGTCATCGTTTTATTTGCTATTGTTGGCTGTCGCCTTAATCTCAAAAACAGCGATGTTTTCTTTTTCGAATAATGCGCGCGAGTCCGCAATAAACACCTTCATCTTTTCTTTTGCATCTAGGTCTAAATCATAAAAATCATTTGATTCAAATTCTGAACATGGAACGATTTCATACATCGTTTTTCCATCAATGACAGGTCTACTGACCCAGGTTAAGTAATAACCGGAATTAGATATTTTAACGTCGCCCTTGTTTTTGTGAAGTGTTAATTTCAGCATCGCGCCTCCGTCTCTTTTTCGCGTCCGCTGGTTTGACACAAAATTGCCCAAGGAATAAGCAATGAAATGTTCATTGTCACTATCCTTGGCTTGAATGTATTCCATTTTTTGAAGGACGTGGGGATGTGACCCCACAATAATATCCACACCATTTCGAAAAAGCACTTCAGCAATTTCTACTTGTTTTTTTGACGGTTGAGATTGATACTCAGGCCCCCAATGGATCATGACAATAAGTTTATCTAAGGAATCAGTCTTGCTTTTTCTGATGTCAGACAGCATTGATAATGTATCTATTCGATTTACCATCGTGGGTTTCGGTGTTGGCAAACCATTTGTTCCGTAAGTATAATTGAGTAGACCCACTCGAATATTGTTTTTATCTAAGATCAACAGATTGTTTCTGCTTCTTTCTGAAGTGTCTTTAAAGGTTCCTGTATGAGGGATTTTCAATGAATCCAAAACATGTATCGTTCTTAACAGCCCTTTTTTTGCTCTATCGCACGAATGATTATTTGCAGTAACCAAGACATCTATTCCATTTTTTTTACAGGCAACAGCAAGCGCGTCAGGTGATGAAAACTGCGGATAGCCTGCATATGGTTCCCCGGCCAATGTCACCTCTAAATTGGCAATCGCAAAATCAGCGGTGTTAATGATATGCGCGACCTTACGAAAGACCCCCTCGTAATTGTACACTCCCTTTTCAGGATTAAATGCAGATTCTATTTGAGGGTCATGCCCCATAATATCTCCCATAAAAATGAGTGACAAAGAATCCGCTTGTGTGACCTCTTGAGCGAAGAGGTCAAAGGAAGAGAATGTTACAATAAGTAGTAGAAATATGTTTTTCATTTTCGTTTTATTTTTTGAAATTTATCCCCCCAAGCCTTTATCTTTTAGAGTTGGCCTTTAAAATATGAATCACGGAGATTTTCTAAGACTTTCACTGTAAGAGGTTTTAGTAAATAATTTGGCACATCAAGTTCTTTTGCCTTCTCCTTGTCATCGGGATTAATAGAAGTTGTAAGCATGACCGTGACCACCTCATTGAAGATGGCCTTATGCTTCGCCCGAAACGTTTCCAAGAATTCCCAACCGTTCAGAACAGGCATGTTAATGTCGACTAAGATGAGTTCGGGAAATCGCTCCGATGCATCCTGTTTGAGTTGTAAATAGTCAAGAGCTTCTTGGCCATTGTTGACGGCAATACAACTCAAAGCTATACCTGATTTTTCGACAATTATCTTGTGAAAATAGTTGATCGGGATGCTGTCGTCAATGAGCAATACGGAATGGAATTTATTTTTCATAATCTTATAGAAAAATGGAATGTACCCCCCTGAACTTTTGAAGACTTAGTCAAAATCATGAAATATGATGATCTGAGTTTCGTGATACAGTGCTTAAAAAATAGTCAAAAAAAAAGCCTGTCAATGAAGACAAGCTTTTTAATAAATATAGGTTAGGTAATATTATAGTACTCTAACATTTACTGCGTTTAGTCCTTTTTGACCTTCTTCAACGTCAAAGCTTACATTGTCTCCTTCTGCGATTTCGTCTGTTAATGTACTCTGGTGTACAAAGACATCTTTTCCTCCGTCGTCTGGAGTGATAAAACCGAAACCTTTTGCGTTATTAAAAAACTTTACTGTACCGTTACTCATGATTAAAAAATTTATTGAGGTGCAAATATAAGTGTTTTTCGTGATAATGTGCATAACATTCAGTTAATTGTGTCGAAAAACACTGCAGGCGTCGAATAATGAGAGCGACAATTATTTCTTTTTCATCGCTTCCAATACTTCTCGAGGCTCATTGATGAAATTTAGGACTCCACCTGAACCCCCATATGTTTTAATAAATTGCTTGAAAACTCAAGCATACTGGGCACTTCATCGGTGCGAGCAATATGGAGGTATTTGAAAATGATCAGCGCTTCCCCGTTACTTTCTATGTGGTGAATCTCATTTTTCTCTAAAAAATGAATGAGCTTAGTCGTGAAAAATGTTCGGATAGCGTCTTCATCGTCTCCAATTAATTGAAATTTACCAGAAAACCCAGTATGTTTCATGATTTCAATATTCAGATTTGATTCTGAAAATGCCTTGACCCGATTGAAAACCTTATTAAACAACCCCTCTTTATTAATGATAAACCTTGGTATCGGCGAAGGCAATCGGACGACCTGCACTGTGGTCTGATATATTTCTAGAGCAAGTAGCGCCCCTTCATCAAAAACAATATCGGCAATCTCCCAACGCGCATTGTTCTCGAGATCCAAGCCTTGCAGACAATTGGTTTTCATTTCAATTGGGCGAGAATCAAAGAACCTGAAATTTCTCAAATACGAGGTGTTCCAATCTACATCACGCTCGAAAGACCAGCCATTTTTACTTGCCATCTCCTGCAAGCGCACTTGACGTTTTGTCATCTGCTTTCTTACTTGGCCTGTCACAATCTTTAGAGCCCTGTTGTGACTCGAAGATGCGACGTGATTGTCAAGTCCTATGAGTTTCACATCACCACCATTGTTGTCTTGTATGCGTTTAAAATCGATCACATTCTCCATGATCGACAAATCCACCAAGCGTGTCTCTGACATGTCAACCCGAACCACTGATCCAATAGGGATATTCTCTAACAGCTTTTCCAGTTGCAATGCATAAAGGAAATTGGAGATTCCTTTTAACTTCACGTCGTAAGATCCATTCTCTAAACGCTCCACCTTTGAGCCAGACTTATAGATCATTTTAAAGAAAGACAAGAACCCAACACGCGCCAATAGAATGTGAGAGACCAGAGTGATCAGAATCCCGCCCATGATTCCGTAAAGTAAATTCGTAAATAAAGTAATGATGAGGGTGGAAGAGAGGAAGAACAACTGTTCTACCCCCTGATCATAGGCATGCTTAAAGACAAGAGGGGATGCCAATTTAAAACCTGTGTGGACAAGTATGGCTGCCAGAGCCGCCAAGGGAACACTTCTTAAAACAGGCGCCAGAATTAGCACAAAAAGTATGAGAAATATTCCGTGATATAAGTTGGACCACTTGGTTTTTGCATTGTTATTTACATTGACGGTACTTCGGACAATGACCGAAGTGATGGGAAGGCCACCTAAAGCACCCGAAACCATGGTGCTAATCCCAACACCTATTAAATCTTTATTTAGATTGGTGGTGCGCTTAAAAGGGTCGAGTTTATCTACGGCCCTGGCACTAGCCAATGTTACAATAGAAGCAATGGTGGTAATGGATAATACGGTAAGCCAAAAAGCCAAGGTTCCGATCATCCCAAAGTCAGGATGCATGATGCAATCTAGTGGGTCTTGGGGTATATCAATCAGTAATTTGGGCCCCACACCATATGACTTACCTAAGAAATAAATGCTGTGCTCATTGAAAAAATCAAAACCGATGACCATGGGTAAGGCCAAAAGCAAAACCCACATCGGTGCAGGGAGTGCGCGAATGATTTTATTGCTTGTTTTTTTGTAGAAAACAAGAATTAAAACACCACCCAGTGCAACAATAAAAACAAAGGGATTTGCATCTGGGAGTTTGTAAAAAATATCCAACAGATTTCCAATCACAGTGTCTGCATTTGAAGTCGTACCCAGAGCAAACGGGGCTTGTTTTGCAATAATGATGACGCCTATTGCTGCCAAAATACCGTGTAACACCGATGAGGGCAATAATTTGGCAAATCGCCCCAATTTAAAAACGCCCAACACCACTTGAATACCTCCAGCGACTACGGTAGCTGCTAAAACATAATTGATGTTGTTATCTAGCGCCACAAGGCCTCCTAGAATGGCAGCAATCAACCCAGCTGCAGGACCGTTAATTGTTAAATGACCGCCTCTAAAGAAAGTTGTCACTACGCCTCCTATAATTGCCGAAAGCACACCTGACATGGGTGACATATCTGACGCAACGGCAATTCCTAATGCCAGAGGTAAGGCTACCAAAGACACGCTTATTGAAGCAAAAAGATCACTTCGCCAATTTTCAATCAGCCCTTTGAATCCCTCACTTGGGTTTAAATTGTTAGCGTTCATACAACAGATAAAAGATTAACATTCAATGTTACGATGGATCATTATTTAGGAATCTCCATTGTGGGTCATCTCTTTTTCAAAAAAACAAGTTACAAAAATAAGAATAACTGAATGGCTTGATTTTATCAAGATTGAGGTTCTTATAAATGACAAAGTGATTGTGTATCCATGATTTGTAACCTGCTGTCAAGCGGGAGTCCTTCAATCAGTTTTCTTAAAACAATAGGGTTTAAATATTCTGTTTTTTACTTTATTAATTCGCTAACTTAGGCCAAAAATATTACCATGGGTCTCACAAATAATGACATTCTAAAGAAGCTTCGTGTCGCATTAAAAATGAGAGATGACGATATTATTAAGGTTTTGAAATTGGTTGATTTCAATATTTCAAAAAGTGAACTTAGCGCCTTTTTCCGAAGTGAGGACCATCCCAATTACATGGTGTGTAAAGACCAATTGTTACGGAACTTCTTAAATGGCTTAATTATATACAAACGTGGTCCTCGATAAGGACCCCGTCCATCACGGCCTCAATTTCCAATGAGTCCTTTTTTATACGCTTCAAGGGCTCTTGCCCTTGCAGATTTGTGATCTACCATTGGAGCTGGATAATCAAACGTATCTAATTCTGGGATCCATTTTTTCAGATAGGTTCTTTCAGCGTCAAATTTTTTGACTTGTTCAGTGGGGTTAAATATTCTGAAATATGGTGCGGAATCACACCCTGTTCCTGCCGACCATTGCCAATTGCCATTGTTGGAAGAGAGTTCGAAATCCAGCAGTTTCTTGGCAAAATATGCTTCACCCCATCGCCAATCAATCAGCAAATGCTTGCATAGAAATCCAGCGACAACCATCCGCACCCGATTGTGCATATATCCTGTCGAATTCAATTCACGCATCCCGGCATCTACAATGGGATAGCCTGTTTTTCCATTTTTCCAGGTTTCAAATTCTTGAAGGTTGTTGCGCCACTGAACGCCGTCATATTTTCTCTTGAAATTATTGCTTACAACTTTTGGAAAGTGATAGAGTATTTGCATGAAGAATTCTCTCCAGATTAACTCACTCACAAACGTTTGATTATCGATTATATTAAGAATGACCTTGCGGATGCTTACCGTACCAAATCTCAGGTGAGGAGATAAATAGCTTGTTTGATTTTTGGCGGGAAAATTTCGCGCCGTTTCGTAATCATCAAGTTGGTCTAATTTGTAGTTCTTTACTTTTATCGCCGACCGTATAAAATCCAATTCTGACATTTCAGGAAAAGGCATCTCGAATTTTAAGAAATTCAAATTTGACTGTAACGTATAGTCTTGCAGTGACTCCGAAGCAAAAAGATCCAGCCATTTGTTCTTATAAGGAGTGAAAACGGTGTAGGGTGTTTTATCTCCTTTCAGAACGTCATCTTTTGCAAAGATGACCTGATCCTTAAACAAATGAAATTGAATGTCATTTTGATGAAGAAGTTGCGCCACTTCTTGATCCCGTTTTATGGCATAAGGTTCATAATCTTCGTTAGCGTATACAGACTTGACATTGTATTTGTTTAGGAGGGTACGCCAAACAGCAATCGGATCTCCTTTGGTACAATAAATACAACTTGACCTTTCACCCAATTGAATCGACAGTTTATTTAGGGTTTCGTAGATAAATGTAATTCGGGCATCATCCTTATCTAATTCGTCTGTAATCTCACTGTCAAAAATAAAAACTGGCAATACAGGAAACGGACTATTGAGCGCCTCAAAGAGCCCGTGGTTATCTTCTAGTCGCAAATCCCTTCTAAACCAAAATACTGAAACGGCTTCTTTTTTCATGCATCAAATAAATAAAACATTGGACGGAGTCGATTATTTTTTCTTCCGTTTCTTTTTCAGGTTTTGAATTTTATCTCCCCGTCTGATCGGTTTTTTATATCTCTCCTTGACAGACTCATTGTAGCTTTTTTTTGCCACTCTTTCCCGATTGTTCTTGGCAGATTTTTCATGAACAGCAGCCCCTCCAGTTTTCAGAATAGGCTTTTGATCATACAATTCATCAGGATTGATCGGTCTGTGCTTCTCCTCTGGGGTAAGTTGACTGGACCTCTTCACATCTTCAGGCCATTCATTTAATGGGATAGCGTAATCCATTAATGCTTCAATATTAGCCTTCAACTCGGACTCTTTTTCATTGAAAAAGAGAATGGAATTGCCCTCTTGTCCAGCCCTGCCAGTTCTTCCAATTCGATGGATATAGTTTTCTGGGTAGAAAGGCGTATCGAAACTGATGACAGTGCTCACTTTTTCCAGATCAATTCCACGAGAGATGACATCTGTTGCAATCAGAATTCGACTTGTTCCGTTGTCGAATTTTTCGATTGACTTCGTGCGGTAATTTTGTTCCTTCCTTGAGTGAATGATAGAAATTTCGGATTCGAAATTTAATGTTTCAGCGAGCCGATCCGCATTCACTTTGGTGGACACAAAAATCAACACCTTGCGGTATTTCACTTTGTCTTGTAACAAATGGTTCAGTAGGTTCGTCTTCGAATAAAAATTAGGTACCGCATAAGATTCCTGACGAATCGTATCCAAAGGTGTCCCGCTTATTGAAATGGTTTTCTTCACAGGGTTGACCAAGAAATCATCGATTAATTCATCGACATAGGTAGTCATTGTTGCAGAAAAAAGGATGTTTTGTCGTTTGACGGGAAGGTGCTCAAAGATATTACTAAGCTGTGTTTTAAAGCCAAAATCGAGCATAATATCGACTTCGTCAATCACAAGTTTTTTGATTGATTTAAGCCTTAATACATTCGCATGAACCAGGTCATAGAATCTTCGGGGTGTCCCAACTACGATGTCTTGCCCTTCAAGAATGCCTTTCTTTTGGGCGGTGATGTTATTTGTTCCACCGTACACGCCTATCGCTCTAATACTGATGTATGGCGTGAGCTTCTCAATTTCTTTTACGATTTGAATCACGAGTTCACGGGTCGGAACAAGGATGATGACTCGTGGGTGTGGTTGTTCGGTATATTTCAGATCCTGAATCAGAGGAAGTAAATACGCGATTGTCTTTCCAGTACCAGTTTGTGCAATTCCCACAAAATCAAAGCCTCCAAGAACAGTTGAATAGGATGCTTGTTGAATGGGTGTCGGATTCTCAAACCCCAAATCAGCAAGCGCATTTTTTAATTGCTTTTTAAGTTTGAAATCTTCGAATGTATTCATTGTACAAAGTAATAGCGACAATCCTTAGCCATAGGACATTCTAGATCACAATTCATCACGCCAGTAAAAGTGTGTGCTGCTTTTATTTTCCTTTATTTTTATTTGGACTAATGACTGCGTATCCAAATGCAAAACCGAACAGTAGGGTAATAAAACCAGCAAAATAGGGGATTAAATCAATCATTTTTATTAATTAAATGTAAGTAAATCCCAAAACATAGTATCGATGGTACCCACAGTCCCATAAAAGTAGCTTCTACTTTTTCACCACTAAAGTATAAAACTTCAGAAAAAATAAGCGATAGTATCGCCGCCGTAAAAAGCAACTTGTCAGTTACGTTAAATTTTTTAAACATTTTTTATTTATGATTTACTCACGCATTTTATTGGCCATGTCATGTGCCCCGTTTTTATATGGTTTCTGGACTCCAACTTGAGATTCAAAGGTACACTTTTTCGACTGCAAAGTTGTTTTATGATTTCATAGATCATTAAATTATTCTTGACCTACATTAATTCTATCTTATCCAAAACAAGTTTAAAGCTCTCATTTTTTTTATTCCCGATTAAAAATGTAATGCCTTCAAAAGACGCTTCCGAAAAATTCGGACCGTCAAGTCTCCTCCCTCGAAAAGAAGGGTACATGTCATTTAGTTGTATCTCAACCTCTTCCCATTCTCCTGATGTAGAAAATGGAATGATGTAAGAATAATAATCTCCGCTGTTGGATTTAATTCGAAACTGATAATCTTTTCCGTCGCCAAGGAGTGTGATGTTCATCTTTGTTTTTCCTCCGAGAAGTACTTTCTCGCAGTCATAGCGTAAAGAAGAGAATCCACCATTGTTTTCTAATGAGACATCTCCCTCGAATACACCATGGCCTTCATCGTTGAGTCTAAAGTTTCCAGAAGATCGACCTCCCATAACAACATCATCTACAATGATCCATTTTCTAACATCAGATTTGACGTTGAAGTCAAATATTATTGGGAATGTGATTAAAGAAGATAGCATCGCTGTGAACATTAAGTTTTGTAGCATTTTAAGTTATTTACAACAGTTTATATAAAGATAGTAGCAATTGTTGTTCCGTATTGTCAAAGATTAATTTCTTTTTGAGAACGCTATATTTCCCATCGGGTTCTCCGCCACTCTTTTTGTTCTGCCAAAGAAAGAAATGTCCATGCCACAATCCGGCTGGATTTATTTCCAGTTCCCATGGGGACCATTTTTATCTGCGTAGCGGCACTGTTTTCTAACAATCTATAGATTCCTCTAAGATTCGATTGTTTGGATACCAAAGTGGAAAACCAGTAACAGTTTTGTGAGAAATCTTGACTTTCTCTAATCATATTTTGAATAAACTGATTTTCTCCACCTTCACAGATAAGTTCACTGGCGATGCCAGAAAAATTGAGTTTGGGTGATTTAACGTTTTTCCCAGAGAGATTCTTTACTTTTCGTCTGCTGCCTTTTTGAGCGTCTTCAATCGACGCATGAAAAGGAGGGTTGCATATCGTCAATTCAATTTTTTCTTCCTTACTGACAATACCGTAAAAGACGTCTTTCGAATTTTTTTGCAATCGACACTCAATCCGGTTTTTCATTGACGTATTGCCGTCGATAATATTCTGCGCTGATTCAATCGCTTTCGGATCAATGTCAGACCCAATAAATGTCCAATCGTATTCTGTAACACCTACAATCGGATAGATACAGCTGGCCCCCAGACCTACATCAAGACAAATCACCTTCTCCCCAGTGGGAATTTTACCAAAATTATTTTCAGCCAAAATATCAGCGATATGGTGAATGTAATCGGCTCTTCCTGGGATTGGTGGGCATAAATTTTCGTCTGGGAATTCCCAATTCCCAATGCCATAATAGTGATTTAACAATGCTCTATTTAATACCTTAACCGCAAGTGGGTTTGAGAAATCAATCGAGTCACCCCCAGACCTGTTGGGGATGATATGCTTTTTCAATTCAGGATTACACTTAATTAATGCACTTAAATCATACTTTTCTCGGTTTTTATTTCGAGGATGAAGCCTAGACTTTTCTACTTTCTTTTTTTTAGGAGTCATTAGCTACTGTGAGGTGATGTGAGGATTTCCAAGCTCAAAGATAATATTTGATGTGTTATCGAGATCCTTTCTGCTCACATTATGAATGAATCCCTGCCTGCCTAACAGTTGCGTTGAAGGCAAATTTTCAACATGTGTGAATGCCTCTAATTTCTCAAGCTTTAATTTACGAAAGCCGAACACTACGATTGCTTTCAGGGCTTCACTCATGAGTCCTTTGTCTTGATATCGCGGATCTAAATCATATCCAACCTCCGCGACTTTATCGTTTTGCGTAAAGTTCCATAGGCAAATTGTTCCGATGATTGAGGGTTCATTTTTCAACGTGATACCCCAGATAATTGAGGAGTTCCTTTCGATGTAGCTGTCGAATTCTTGAATCAATTCTATTGCTTCAAAAAGTGTCTTTGTTTTTCTGTGTTCAGGTCGTTCAATGAACTTTGTAACATCCTTATCAGTGCGTAAGAAAAGAATGACCTCACAATCTGACGATTGAAGTTGTCTCAATAAAAGGCGTTCCGTTTTTATTTCAGGAAAAGGCGTAAAGTTCACAGGATTCTAGGGCTTGCTTAAGGATCTCAAGCCGTCATAAACCACAATGCTCACCGCGTTGGCTAAGTTTAAACTTCTCACATGGTCGCTGTAAATGGGGATCTTATAAAGCACCTCAGCGTTCTCTGAAGTGATTTTTTTCGGCAAACCCACAGACTCTTTGCCAAACACGAGAAACATATTGTCACGATAGTCAATAGAACTATACTCCTTCTCTCCAGAGCTTGACATATAGACCATATTCCCACCCTTATTTGTCTCGTAAAACGCATCGATGTCCTGATAAATGTGCACCGAAAGATGTTCCCAATAATCCAACCCTGCCCGCTTTAACCTTGCGTCAGTTATTTCAAATCCAAATGGTTTAACCAGATGTAAGACAGATCCAGAGGCCAAACTAAGACGACCGATATTTCCTGTATTCATAGGAATTTCAGGCTCTATAAGCACAATGTTAAATCCCATTTATTTCGTGTGTTCTTTGATGCTTGAGAATGGTCAAGGTAGACAACCTTTCGACATGCTGCAAGTTTAGACGCGACACCAGAAACGGATTTACCACCAGACAATAAATGATGCGGTATAAACACCATCCTGTTTCTGCCAACACAATGGTGATTGCTGCTTCTTAAGAATGGGGTGAAGTTTTTCTTCTATCCCGGAAAAATCAGTCCAAACGTCGTTTTCAGAGGGCGATATCCCCCATTCCTGTTTGGAAGGCAAATGATATGCTTTTGATGCGTTATCTAGGCGCGTAAATGTCTCGAAATTCATATAATACCCCTTGATGGCATTTTTAAAAATGGGGGTGAATGTTCCTTGATATTCATATGGGATAAACAGTGACACAAACACGCATATTGCCTGAGACACATCACTGATGATAAGCTCACTCAATGTCGATTCAGCACATTTTTCGTAAAGCAAAGGCAATTGCTTGCGTTTTAATTTATCGAGCTTTTCGCGCAACGAATCATTCCGATTTGGTCCAATCCAGTTGTTGATAGGTTCCGAAGAAATGGTTGGGTCAAAAAGATAAAACTTGTAGGCCATCTCCAGATGAATCACTTTTTTTGTGCCCAACTCTTGAATAATAAAATCAATTTCACCGATGGTTTTTTTCTCCTCAATCAGTTGTATGTTTTCATACAGCACATTGTAATTGGCAGAAACTTTGATCAACTCAGAAACGATTTTTTCTGCCAAGTGCCCCAATCTTATATTGGTAGGCAATGCAAAATCCAGATCCGCTTCGACTTGTAATTCGGACAAATTAAAACTTGGTAATCCAGTCGCATTGAAGTCGAGACAATTCGCGTTTAAGATTGAATCTATCCTTGACTTCGTGTTCATGTTGTTTCTTGGCGCGGTGTTTTATTCATTCCCCAGGCGATGACTTGCACGCCGCTTGAATATCGCACTTTACTTGGCGCCTTTCTAAGCAGTGTGTCAAAGCGCGGATAATGGATCTTGAGTTTTGTTAAATCAATTTCTTGAATAGGCCACTCCAAATGGTGGATGTCAAATTCGTTAATCGAGTCTTCTGAATCTTGGAATAGCGCATAGCGTTCAGTCAGCCACTTGTCCAAATCTGTTTTTTTCGACACGACACTCCCCACTTTATATTCGAGATCTAGTCGGTCATTAAATTCCGAGTTACGAGATTCAAATTTGTTTGGCGATCGTTTTATTTTTGAAAAACGATATGGCAGTTCAGAAATCCCTTTTGCAATTTTGCAAGACAATTTCGTCCCCCCTTCAATGCTTAAAAAGTAAACGCCCGTTTTATTATTTGATTTGATATACGTCCGAATATTAATTTCGTCAAAATTAGAAACCGGGGCAAATGAAGGGAGGTTTTTTGGCCGAATCTTCTCCATTGTAAATGCAACAACGGATACCCAAGGCTTCCCTTCAAAGAGATCAATTTCCAGTTCTTTCGGCACAAATTTTTTCAAGTCTTCCAATTCAACCTGCCAATGCATAAAGATTGAATGGTTCCATTCTTGATAATACATCCAGTTTTCAGCAGGGATTTCCCAAGGTCTGTGTTCTCTTGTATTTAAGATTTCCCGAATTCTCATTTTACAAAGTAGATTTTTCAAATAGGGACCCCTTGTCTCCATTCGGACTTTCCCCTAATGTACTATAGTTTTATTTTAGAAAATCCGCCGTCGACATGAATTATTTGACCGGTAATCCAAGATGATTTGGGAGTCAGAAGAAATGCAGCAGCTTCTGCAATATCTCCGGCTTCTCCAATTTTTTTCAACGGATTTTTTTCAGCCTGAAGATTCACTTTTTCTGGGGTATTTAAAAATCTATTTGCCAAATTTGTGTTTGTGAGGGACGGCGCGACAGCATTGACCCTTATTGTAGGCGAGAATTCGGCAGCCAAGGATCGGGTTAAACCTTCAAGGGCGCCTTTAGATATAGCCACCTGAGAATGAAAACTAAATCCAGACTGAACAGCTATGGTTGAAAAAAGGAGGATTGACGCATCCTTGCTTTTCTTGAGTTTCGGCAAAAGCTGCTTTATAATCTTTGTCGCACCTAAAACTTGTAGTTTAATGTCGTCCAGAAAATCATCGTCAGAAAATCGATGAAATGGTTTAAGGTTGATACTGCCTGGACAGTATGCCAAACCATGAATTTCTTCAGGCAAACTGTCAAGGTCCAAACTGTCAGACGTTACATCCAACTTCACATAATTGACGGTCGGTCTGCTCTCAACGGCATTCATGTTGTAGGTGGCCGTGATATTCTCCCCTTGACCCTCTAGTAGGTTTACCAATTCCTTTCCGATTCCAGAAGATCCTCCGATGACAATATAATTTCTCATAAGTTTTCCTTTAATTTTTTTTCACAACGTTTTAAATATTTCATGCGGGTCATCAGGTTGCATTTACAGTTCGTATTGATACTGAGACAATGCATTGTTTTTTTCATTAATTAAATCAGTAATGGCATCCCAAAGCGCAATTCTTTTCTCTAACGATTGTTTGGCCACTCTAAGTGTTTCGTCCCACTTCTGATTGTCATTTCCGCAAAGTTCAGACACCATTTTAAGTGACAGTGGCCCATGTTCGTCGCCATCTAATTCAATGTGGCGTTGAAGATAATATGACAGTTTGTGATGTGCTTTGTTCTCAGAATCAGATTTGTTTAGAATTTCAATAAACATATCTGGAATAACATCTTCGCGCCCAAATGTAAATGCAGAAGCCACAAGGTGCGGCTTATTTGTGTCAATGATGGAAAATGAAAATCTCACAAAATCGGCAACCCTTTGATCAATGTTGATCTCATTCAATGCATCATTGACAGAATTCCCCACAGAAATGAGTTCTATAAACTTATTTATTTCATGCGTCTGCGCTTTTGTTTGGTCCATGGCATCCAAATACATTTCAAAGTGACTCTTAGGCACGCCTTGTTCATTAAGGTCACTTTCTTCTCCGTGCACGATTTCATTTATAAACCTTGATAAAACCGGATTCTTTGGAGGCGTCCAGATGGCGTTCACGTTCGTCAGGTTGATCTGAAGATATTTCAAAAGAGACATGAAATCCCATACAGCAAAGACATGGTTCTCCATGAATATCTTCACATCATCAATACCTGATAAATTTTCATAAAGCGTGTGGTTTTGCAATTGAGTTCTCAATTCAGAAATCTCACGCTCGATATGTTCGATTCTATGCGTCATTTTTAGTTGTATTGTCATTCGTTTTGACATTGACTTTTGCCATTTTCATGGGGCCTCGTCTTCGTCGATCATCTCTAAATAAATGTCTTCAACATGCTCTCGAGCCCAAGGCATTTTTCTTAAAAACGCAAGACTTGACTTCATCGTAGGATTGTAAATGAAACAGCGAATATTGACGCGGTCAGCTAAATATTCCCACCCATAACGATCGACCAGACGTTCTAAAACCTGGACCAGTTTCACCCCATGTAAAGGATTGTTCAACTGTGTTTCAGTTGCTTGTTTCCGATTTTTCCGGGCAGGCGTCTCTTCATTCAGTTCTTCATTCGTCTTGGCCTTAAACCTTCCAAATGAAACCTTATCGGATTCATTCCGACTGTCATTGGCCTCGTTTTTGTGATTTGTGTCCATGATTTGACCCCTTTTTTTTGTTTTTGATCTATTTAAGATAAACCATGTAAAGATAACTTCATCCACATATTTACCTCCCTTTTTTGCGCTAGTTTATTTGTTCTTTGATGAATGTTATATACTTCAAATCACACGCTTTAATGTGGTGGAATTGGTTCATGGCATTTCCGTAATTCTGGATAGTAAATTCATCATCATAGACTTGTGCTTGTATAGAATAGCTTTCAGATTCAGAACTCAAGTTTGTAAAGCGAAAATATACACCATTGTTAACGGTATCAATTTTAAGATTGCCTGAGCTTTTTAAAGTGGCCGTCGTTATTTGGTATTTATAAAGACGATCACGCTTCTCCACTGAAATTCTAATATCACAGGCATCATCTTGCGATGTATAGTTTCCGAGATATTTGCCTGTTTCATTGCCCTCGGGCTGATCATCCTTTGGGTTGTTATTACAAGCCATTAAAACAATTGTCAGTAGAAATGGGATGATATAGATTATTATTTTTTTCATTCTTTCAATTCAGCGGGTTGATATAAAATCACTTTGTCATTTTGAGTGACTTCTAAGTTAAAAGGAGGGGTTTCGTCAGCTCCCATAATATTTACGGAAACCTTATAGCGATACACACCATTTGTAAATGTGAAATAGTGATTTCCTCCGCTTCCGTCAGGAGTTAATTCTCCATTGTTAATGACTAAATCAGGTTTGCTTGCCATATCTGATTCTTTTGACCAAGATGCATAACGGTATTTTTGATCTTCTAAAAGGTCCACTCTGACAATGAACTTGTTGGTTTCAATTGTATGAATTGGCTTTATAAAGTTTTTCAGATCTGTATGGAGCAAAGTTCTTTCAGACTCAATCAATTCTTCTTTTATTGTGATTTCTTTTTTAGAGGAATAGTTTGTCGTGATCAACCTGCCATCGTAGTCCAGCCAAACAATGCCATTATGAAGCATAACCCCTCGCCAACCCATATTCTTCCAATCTTCTTTTATGATGGAGTTTGTAATTATGGAAGTCAAACTGTCATCAAATAATTCCAAG
>CAJXHE010000019.1 GCA_913051865.1 uncultured Flavobacteriales bacterium | reverse complement strand
TCGACATCGATGACCTCATTGGAAATGAGATGGGAACACTTCAAGAAGTGGGACCCTTTACAAACGTAGGGGCCACAGCTGAAGAAGGATTAACAGACAATTTAATTGGAAATTGGTTTGATGCTGACCCCAATGGGATTCAACCGAGTGTGGATCAAACTGTATGGTTTCACTTCACTGGTGATGGGGGTACCTATCAAATTAAGACGTTAAGTTGTGATACTTATTTTTATGCCAATGACACACAAATGGCCCTTTATCAAGGCACTTGTGATGACCTTACTTTTATGGGTGCAAATGATGACCTGATGGGATTCTGGAGTGGTGATTGGGGATGGTATTATTCATTTGTTAATTTCAAAACTGAGGTGGGTCTCGACTATTGGTTGATGATAGATGGATTTAATTACAACGACGGTGACACATTCCAAGGTGTTGCTGATGGCGCTTTCTGTCTTTCGTCAATAAAATTGAATCCATTGACCGATCACAATACATGCACAGATGCGCGCGTACTGGATGATTTCCTATCTGCTACTGAAGGCAATCCAAGTCAAGTTGGACCTTTTGACAACACACTACTGGGGAGCAACATTATGCCTGACGTAAATGCAGACAATGTTGGAATAGAGTGCTGGGAGGATGGACCAACGGAAGACGGCTCTGTATGGTTTACATTCACAGGAAATGGAAATCCATACACAATTAGCCCCTCTTTCTGTAGCGATGATGTCCTCGCATACTTCTGGGGGTTTGATGCGCAAATGGCAATATATTCTGGTAACTGCGGTGATTTAGTCCCTGTAGGATGTAGCGAAGATGTCGATACAGATAATACGATGTTTTGGCCTGAGATTGGATTAGACACTCAGGAAGGTGTCACTTACTATGTGAGATTAGATGGCTTTCATTGGACAAATAATGGTATGGAATGGATGGCTCAGGGCGCCTTTTGCCTTGACGCAATTGCTGGAAATACTAATGGCATAAGCAACATACAAGCCCTCGAGGTTAATTTCTTCCCTAATCCTTGTTATGGAGACATTACGCTTACTTGGGAGGGTGGTGACCAGGTCGCTGACGTTGTGGCATTTGACCAACTCGGAAAAAAAGCTGGTGTGTTTCTTAATGTAAATAAGGGACAGCAAATCAACCTTAACGTAAGCTCTGGATTGTATATCCTAAACATTAGAAGTGACAACCATACTGGGTCAGTCTCAGTGGAGGTGTTAAGTGAATAGTCATTTTGTGCTCATATCGATAAAAGGCTCTCCTGTCATAGGAGGGCCTTTTTATTTTAAACCCTATGTAACAATACAAAGACAGAGCATAATCTGGAGCCTAAAATAGAAGAATGGGACTTGTACTTCACAAAATACGTTGAACTGCTAGATGGTGAATACTACTATCCTGTAGTTGGCGTACTGTCCATTCCAGAAGGCATGGAAGTAGGTGATGGACCAGAATTAAGTTGGAACGACATTATATTAGCTGACTGGTATACATTAGAATTTTCAAACGTCTGGAATGAAATTGGCTACGATTGGAAAGAATATGATTTTGAAAGCAAAGAATATTCTATAGATGTTGACCGCTGTTTTGCAATCATAACAGCGAATTAAAAGGAATTTGCCTTACGATTTTTAGATTTTTATGACCAAATGGGGAATATTGGCACCATCACATAAGAAAGTGTTGAAAGATGAATCCGTGCGTCTTTTATGAAGAATTTCTAAAATGACTTCAAGACAAACGCCCCAAGATATTGATACATCTCGAGGCGTTCTAGTCCCACAGCCATATGGGCGTTCTTGAATGAGATATTAAATCTCACCACAGTACTTAAGATTGCAAATTTACATCATAGTATTGGAATTAAGTAAACCATCACAGTATAGATTGATAAACCCTATTAAAAGTTTCTGACATCGGACATGTTTTTTCGTGGGCAGATAAAATTGCATCGTCGGATTTGTTTTAGGTTTATTGGCAAATATTTCTACGAGACAATTGTATATTGCACAAAATCGAAAAAACATCGATCAGCCAGACAAGCAAGTGGAGAATATAGAAACAATGGAGAAAGAAAAGTTCCAGATAGAATTCCCTATTAACAGTAGTAAAGGTGTGCTTTACAACTGCATGAGCACTCCTAGCGGATTGGCCGAATGGTTCTGCGATGATGTTAATATCAAAAAAGACGTACATACCTTTCTTTGGGATGGAAGTGAAGAAGTCGCAAGACTTGTATCTAAGAAAAAAGACGAATTTGTGAAATTCAAATGGATCGAAGATGAAGAGAATGGAGAATCAAACTACTTCGAGTTGAGAATAAAGGTTGATGAAATGACTGGAGAGCGGGCTGTCATCATCACAGATTTCGCAGAGGAAGATGAAGTTGAGGATGCCAAAGAGCTTTGGATTGCTCAATTAGAAAATTTAAGGCGCGTCATTGGAGGGTGATTTAGAAGCCTCAAAGACACTACGTTTTGAGAAAAAATGCTTTCATTAATTCATTGTGCTGAGACGTAAAGTGACGGCCTCCCCCCTCACCTGTTTCTAAGACTATGTTTGTGGGAATGATGTTAGGGACATTTTGAGTCCCACATGTGTCTTTTTTAAATTCTACTAAAAACCTCACAGGGTTGTGCTGAGGCGTGGGCCGTATGACACACTTTCGAATCACATGAAAGTTGAACACTTTGGCCGCTGCCATTAAATCTACTTCTCTTTCCACAGGCCAAACTAAACCAAATACGCCTTCCGCTCTCAATACCTTCTCCGCTCCTTCAAACAAGTCTGAAATAGTCAAATAATCATCATGTCGAGCAAGGTTTCTAGCATGGAAAGGTGATTTGGGCTTTCCATTAAAAAAAGGGGGATTGCTCACCACCAAATCGAATGACGATTGGTTGCCACTTTCGGTCGCCCAGTCTTGGAAGGAAGATTCAACACAATTTATTCTTGAATTGAACGGGCTGTTTTCGAAATTCTCTCGTGATTGCTCTACAGCGAGCGGTTCAAGCTCTACTGCTGTGACTTTACACTCGGTGAACCGTTGTGCCAACATCAATGCCACAACGCCTGAACCAGAACCTACGTCTACAATATTTAATACCTTATCTGAAGACTGCATCGAAGCCCAAGCACCTAAAAGCACACCATCTGTGCCGATTTTCATGGCACATTTTTCATCCTTCACAGTGAAGCGCTGAAATTCCATTTTTCGGTTCTGAGACCTCCCCATTACCCCTCCTTACGCTTCATCCAAGTGTCAAAATCAGGAAAATCCTCTATCCTGTTAGCAGGTGCTTCTGACAAGGGCTCAACTTCCTTTGAGATCTCATCCATTTCTGAAGGAAGCTTCCGGTAAAGTTCAGTGCCCTCAACTTTATGATTGTACATCTTATCACTCACTTCTTTTATTCTGCGAGCTGGATTGCCAACAATAAGACTCCTCGGTTCAAAAACTTTGTTTGCTGGAACCAAACTAAGAGCGCCAACAAAAGATCCATCTCCAAGCACCACATCATCCATAACAACAGAGTTCATACCCACGAGTACCTGCACGCCCAGTTCAGCACCGTGAATGACAGCACCGTGGCCAACATGTGCTCCATCTTTAAGAACCACAGATTTCCCAGGGAACATATGCAAGGTGCAATTCTCTTGAACATTGCATCCGTCTCCAACAATGACCTTGCCCCAATCGCCGCGAAGTACAGCACCAGGACCGATGTAGCAGTCTTTTCCTATTGTCACGTGACCGAGAATCACAGCCGTTGGATGAATGTATGAGGAAGGATGAATGACTGGAATCATTCCCTTAAAGGACATGATCATACCTGACTATTTTTAATGACAACAGCGTAGCCCTGCCCAACGCCTATACAAAGTGTCACTAGTCCATACGTGCCGCCCGTTCTTTTCAGGTGATTCGCTGCAGCAAGTAAAATTCTGGCGCCTGTCATCCCGAGAGGATGCCCCAAAGAAATCCCACCACCATTCGGATTGATCCGGGAATCATCATCTGCCAAACCCCATGCACGTATGCATGAAATTGCTTGTGCAGAAAAAGCTTCATTTAACTCGATCACATCGAGGTCGTCAAAGCCTATACCAGCGCGCTCTAAAGCCATTTCTGAGGCTTTTACAGGACCTATGCCCATAATCCTAGGCTCTACACCTACAACTGCACTAGATATAATCTCAGCGAGAGGTGTTAAGCCTTGGGTTTTTAATCCATTTTCGTTTGCTAAAAGCAGTGCCGCAGCGCCATCGTTCAGACCGCTGGCATTTCCTGCGGTTACAGAACCACCTTCTTTCTTGAAGGCTGGGCGAAGTTTTGCTAAAATTTCTTTTGTAGTTCCTGACTTGATGAATTCATCGTGTTCGAAGATTAAATCGTCCTGTTTCCGTCGAGGAATTATAACGGGGATAATTTCTTCGGACAATCTGCCTTCATCTCTTGCCGCAGTGGCTTTCATATGTGACCGGTATGCAAAATCGTCTTGATCTTCTCTGGAAATTTCGTATTTCTCAACAAGGTTCTCAGCCGTCACCCCCATGCCATCCACGCCATATACAGATTCAAGTTTGGGATTGATGAATCTCCATCCGAAACTTGTGTCAAACAGTTTGCTGTCTCTTCCGAAAGGTTGAGAGGCTTTCGACATCACCCATGGCCCTCTCGTCATGTTCTCAACTCCCCCAGCAATAATGACATCTGCGTCTCCCATTGACAACATTCTGCTTCCGTTAACTGCAGCGGACAATCCCGATGCACAGAGTCTGTTTACGGTTTCACCAGGCACTGTAAAAGGCATGCCTGCAAGCAACAAAGACATACGGGCTATATTTCTATTGTCTTCTCCTGCTTGGTTTGCGCAGCCAAAAATCACATCTCCTACAGAAGCAGGATCAAGACTTTGATTGCGTTTTAACAACTCAGAAATAGTTAAAGCGGCCAAATCATCTGTTCTTACAGACGCTAGAGTTCCACCAAAAGAACCAATAGGTGTTCTAATCCCATCAACAAGATATGCTTTCATTTGTCAAAATTTCTGCTACAAAGATAAGGTGCTTAAATTGCACACATGAAAATAGCTATCGCTTCGACATTCCATCCCTATCGCGGTGGTATTGCTCAGTTTAATGACCAGATGGCAAAGACACTTAAATCCATCGGGCACGATGTAAGTTGTTATAATTGGAGTCGACAGTACCCATCTGTTTTATTTCCAGGTAAAACTCAAATAAAAACAGGCACGACTCGCCCTCAATCTGGACCTGAAGCACCCATGGATTCGATTTCGCCTCATTCGTGGCGCAAAACAGCGACAGCAATTCTTGCACATGGGGATATCGATTTGGTCATACTCCCATTTTGGCATTCAGCACTCGCACCCGCATTAAGAGGGGTCGCGAAAGCCATCAAAAAACAATCTCCAATGACGAAGGTGGTTGCGTTAATGCACAATGCGACATCTCATGACGGAAAAGCTTCTGACAAATGGCTCACGAAAAGATTCTTAAATCGCGTAGACAGCTGCATCACTTTAAGTCAATCAGTCTCTGATGATGTTAAAAAACTTGCTCCGAACCTCAACATCAAAACACTTTTTCACCCACTCTATAACCATTACCCCAAAATTAAATCTCGAGTAGATTCACACACACATTTGGGGCTTCCAACTTCAACAAAGCATACGATTCTGTTTTTCGGAATCATCAGGCCATATAAAGGTCTCACGACATTGATTAAAGCGGCTGAGAAACTTAACCCAGACATTCATATTGTCATTGCAGGCGAGTGCTATGGTTCTTGGAAACCCTATAAAAATTTAATACAGTCAAGTTCCGCTGCTTCTAGAATACATGTCTTTAATGAATATATTCCTGATTCTGAATTGCCTTATATCTTCGGTGCGTCAGACTTGGTCGTTCTCCCGTATTTAAATGCCTCTCAGAGTGGTGTTACAGCAACCGCTGTCCACTACAATCTGCCTATTGTCGCAAGTGACGTCGGGGACCTGTCTGCTACCATTATGCCTGGAGTTACCGGAGAACTTGTAAAACCTGGCGCTTCGAAGGAATTGGCAATGGCTATAAATGGTTGGATCAACGCGAAACATACACCGGAAGACCTTTTATCCGCATACGCGGCAATTCGCAAAACAAATTCTTGGGAGTCTTTTGCTTTAAAGCTTGTGTAACAAGTGCTATTTAGAAATCTGAAAGCACATTAATTAACGGGTCAAAAACATATCTCTGAACCAAGACAACATCTCCAGCTGTGGTAAGACCATACATGTATTCTTCGTCCGGTCCAGACTCGTTCTGTTTCCAGAACACATCGAATTTTGAACTTTTCCCATTAAACCCTTTCACGAACATCGTAAACGCAGGAGAAGCGTTTCTGATGGTTTCCTGACCAGATTCAGTAAGGTGATTGTTGTATGATTCGAAATGGACTTTGCGAAAGCGTAAAAATTGATCTTGAACTTTCAGCGTATCTTGAATTGACAAAAGCGCCCCAGCACCATTTTCTAGACTAATATCCCCATTGGGGTTTGATTTAATGGTGTATGTATGGTAAGGCGTATCGTGATGAATGACGGTCACTTCAGCCAAAGATCTACCAGGAAAATCAAACACCCCCGTATATCTCCATTCGTTAATATCCGTGAAAAACCGTGTCGACAGAAATCCTATTGAACCTTTAAGACTGACCACAAAAGGTTCAGAAGACATCCCCTGACCGGGCGTTTCTAGAACCATATATGTCCCGGTATGGCTAGGTGTAGATGTCCCTACATACCAAGTCTTGACGGGTTTATCTCCACCCTGATAAATCTCAACTTTTTTTGCTGTACCTGCAAGGTTTCGTATCACAGTCCCTCTCATTTTTTCATTGACAGGACCCTTTACTTCAATTCTGGTAAAGGTTTTAAGAAGCAGATCTGTCGCGTCTTTCCGAGCTAAGAATGTGCCATTCAAAGTCCAAAACCTTGTGTCTTCAGACCTCTCTAATAAAGCCGTGCCCCCTTGGTTGTCTGCGATAAAAATCTTGTTGACTAGGCTCGTATCTGGAATGGCGAAATCCGCTTGGACATTTGATGACAGATCCCCTCTTCCGTCCTGTGTTTTCCATATAATGCCTGTGAATGCTGTAACAACAATCAGCACTAAAAGTATTCTGAGGTTTGATTTCATGGTTATAAAATTACGATCGATATTTTCTTAATGAATGCGAGACATCATGAACCATATACCCTTGAGCGATGTTTAAAGATGACAAGTCCAGAAAGTAAAACAACAAGTAGTGGCAATCCAATAGCAAGCGATTGCCACCCCAGACGAGAAGATGTAATTCTATCATTGTCAAGCGAGCGAAGCGTAATCGCACGTGATCTCACAGAGATGATTGAGCTTTCATCTAAAAGATGATTGACAACATTGCGAAGGAACTCTTTGTTATCGTAGACAACACGGCCAGCATATCTGTCAAATCCGAGCGGGTAAATTTGTGGGCCTTCTTGTGTGAGAATCACCTTGTTCTTTGCGACATCTCCATCTCCAATAACAACCATGGCAGAAGGTCGGCCCTCTGCTCTGAATGCAAAATCGGCATCTCGAAGCAAAGTATCAGGAAGAATATCCGTGAAATGAGATTTAAAAGAACCCTCAATGAGAACAGCAAATGGGGTGTAAGGCGTGTTGTTAGCATTAAAGTATGAGGGGTCCAAATCAACAATAGAACTTGAAACTCTGACAGGCGCTTTGTATGTTCTCGCAAGGGCTGAACTTCTTAGCAACACAGTTTTCTTCAGATCGGCATCAGTAGAAACAGTATCCAAACCAGAAACAAAATCGAAATGAATGGGGTCTAGGTTCGTTGTGATTGGATGTGAAATACCTTGTGGAATAGCAAGTGGAGAAAAGTACCAGCTGAAAAGCTGCATGCTTCTTTGGTTCCCTTGTGGACCAGCATCAAACGCAATGGGCGCACATTGAGGGTCAATAATAAGATTTCTATTTAAACGCACACCATAATCAAAAAACTGATGATTCAGGCCAATTGGATTTGCCGTAGCCATCGTTTTTTGGGATGAGCGTAGAGAATCCAAATCAGTAAGAATAGGATCAACCATCCACAACATACGACCTCCCCCCATGAGGAATTGATCGAGAATAAGTCTGTCTTTGTTTGAGAACATAGAATCTGGCCCTGCAATGACAACCAGGTCAAATCGATTTGTCCTGTACTTCATGCCTTCCAAGCGCTCACTGAGTATGTTTATTTTCCCATCTAGACGTATCCGAGAAACATTGTAATCTTCATCTAATGAATTCATGAAGTCTGCCACTTCAATTTCTAGAAGTTCGCCGTGCCCTTCTATAAATGCGATGTTTGGAACCTCATCAAACAACACTCTACGAAGTGAGGTCGACAATTCATATTCAATGGAGTTGATCGAACCCTGAATCATCTCTTCTGTGGGCTGAGGGGTGTCAGATCTGAAGAACTGTACAGGCACTTCTTTTCCTCCTGAACTGATGAGTGCTGAAGGCCAAACATTTCTAAATGTCTTCCCGCCTCCTGTATCATATCCAATCCGCGTAAAAGAAATACCTTGTTCGAGAAGTTTCTCTTCGTTTTGTCCTTGAGAACGTGGATCATCCGTTTCATATATATCCACGAATTGAAAGCGAAGGTGGTTACTTGAAGCCACTGAAAATTCCTCAAGTTTTTCTCTGATAGAGTTCTCAAGACGCTTCCACTGGGCCGGAAAATCACCCGTCAGGTAACAGGTTACAATAACGTCACGGCTGTCGGCATTAAGTTCTTCCATAAGCTGAAGAGAACCCTCCGTCAATGTGTGGCGTTTCTCTGAAGTAAGATCCATAGAAAAATGAACGATGTGCGCAGAAAAAAGCAACACACAAAAAATCGAGATGACCAAAGACAATCTTAGCCCTTCCCTTCCAATCCGTCCTCTTTCGAGCGCGAGAACAAACCTTGCAAGCTGAAGAAATAAAACATCAACAAAAATAAAATACGCGATATCTCGGGAATCAATAAGTCCACGACTTAAAGAACTATAATGTGATTCAAATCCCACATTGACAAAGTAATAATCCCATTGACCTAGAAGTGCGAAATCGCCCAGGGCTGTAAAACCGATATAGACAACCGTAGAGAAAATCATCGCAGAAAGAAAGGCGACAAGGGGCTGAGAGGTCGAGGCTGAAGTAAATATGCCGATCGCAGCAATTGACGAGGCGAGCATAAACAAGCCGATATAAGAACCCCAAATAGCACCCAAGTCCAAGTTCCATTGAGGGCTTCCCAATTCGCCCAACACCCATACAAATCCGAGTGTAGGGAGCAATGCCAGAAAGATGAGCGCAAGGGCGCCAATGAATTTGGCAAAAACAACTTCACCTTCAAGCAAAGGCCGAGTGAGAAGAAGCTCTAAGGTGCCACTTCTGCGTTCTTCAGCAAAACTTCGCATCGTAATTGCTGGGATGAGAAACAAAAGAACCCAAGGCGCCAAAGTGAAGAAAGGATCCATAGAGGCCACTCCACCAGATAAAATGTTCCAAGGACCGGGAAAGACCCACAAAAACAGCCCCATTAAAAGAAGAAAAGCTGCGATAACAACATATCCTATCAACGAACTGAAAAAAACGCGAATTTCTTTAAAAATCAGAGCCCTCATTGTAGATGCGATTTTGATTGCGAAATGTACGAAATCACTTCTGGAGGTGCAGAAAATAATTGCTTTGTTTCTGGCCAAACTTTCCCAAACAACACTGACTTTCTATATTTATTTAAACTACCCTCATTGTCCCATCGACTGATCGTCGTTCTGACATTTGGATTTGAAGCATCTGTGACTAGCTCGACAGAAAAACATCCAGATTGAGAAGATATTTCGTCGGAGTGCTTTGCAAAAAGAGCTTCAAAAACAACTGTGTTCGATTCTGAAAAAGTCATTCTAACAATTCTAATAATGCTGGTCATTGTATAATCAATCTGAAAATTCAATTCTAAGTACATCGTCAATTTTTATTCCTAGCAAACCACTCGCGCCGCCGTTTGAAGTGCCAGGAGCACCATGATTTATGGCAATCTCTAAAAGGCCCAAATGATTAAATAGCGCGACAGGTTCACCGACATGAACATCGTTGTAATTGTGACTGATTTTTCTAATGTCACTCCTACTCGATCGCATAACGATTACAAATTCCTTTTCAGTACCAACTTCTCGAAAATGTTTTCTTTCAATATCAGTAATACAATTGCCAAAGCCATCTATACTAATCACATGACCCGTTAATACACGGTTCTCAAATGCGGGTTGCAAAATCGATTTTGCTACGGACAGGGAAGCAGGACGACCCAAAAGTTCTGGAATCCCTCCTCGGGCCAAATGGGCGGCTGCGGGAACGAAAACAGCGCGTTCTGGGAAAGTTGGATAATCGAAATCAGCCATCATACTGGAGACATCAAATACTGCGTCTGGGCTTTTCCCGAAAATCAAGTGAAAGACACCTGTATCTGCACCGATAAAAAACTGTTCCTCAATTCGAACGATGCGATGTGGACGTTCAGCCGTAGCTTCACTTTGTACTGCGATAATGTGAATGGATCCTTTGGGGAAATGAGCCACAGACGAGCGCAGTATTAAAGCAGCATCAACAGAATTAAATTTTCTAACGTCGTGAGACAGATCAACGACATCAACACCAGGCACAGCAGCAATTAAGGCGCCCCTAAGGATGCCAGCGTAGTACCTTTCTGGACCATAATCAGATGTTAATGTAATTATTGGCATGAGACAAAGGTGGTGTACTTATTTTTGTGCTCAACATGCATGAGACACTGATTTCGATTGAGGGTTTAGACCCGGTTGTAATTCTTGGTAACGAGAACACAAATTTACGCGCGTTACAAAGACTTTCTCCTAAACTACGCATAGTTTCTCGTGGACACGATTTTCTTGTGAAGGGAAGTCGTGAAGATGTGGGGAGATTCGAGGAAATAATGAGGATGGTCGTGTGGCATGTTGACCGCTACTCAACTTTGACGCTAGACGACCTTGAAAGGTTGTCAAAGTCAAACGAAGACACATTCATGAAGGATGCTGGGGCAGACAATGTGATTGTTCATGGCCCTGCAGGTAACAAGGTGTATGCAAGAACACCAAATCAGTATAAACTTGTTGATGCAGTTGCAGAACACGACATGGTGTTTGCTGTAGGTCCTGCAGGAACAGGAAAAACATACACCGCTGTCGCGCTTGCTGTAAAAGCGCTCAAAGAAAAACGTGTCAAGAAAATTATCTTAACACGTCCAGCTGTCGAAGCGGGTGAAAATCTCGGCTTCCTCCCTGGGGACATGAAAGAAAAACTAGATCCATACTTACAGCCACTTTACGACGCACTCACCGACATGATTCCGTTTGAAAAGGTCGCGGAATTATTAGAAAAAGGCGTGATCGAAGTTGCACCGCTTGCATTTATGCGAGGAAGGACTCTAGACAAAGCTTTTGTCATCCTTGATGAGGCACAAAACACGACGATACCTCAAATAAAAATGTTTTTGACACGTATGGGTCGTGATGCAAAGTATGTTATCACAGGAGATGAAACCCAAGTGGACCTCCCCTACAGACAGAAGTCAGGCTTGGTTCATGTTTTAAATATACTTAAGGATGTCGAAGGTATTTCTACAATTAGACTTACCGGAGTTGACGTGATGAGGCACAGACTTGTACGTGCAGTAATAACCGCTTTTGAAAAAGATGAACAATGATGGATGTGAAATCTGCCACTCCCATAACAAAGACTGACTTCAATTTCTCAGGCCAAACATCGGCATACTTCGGCAAGGTCCGTGACATGTACGGCATAGGCGAAGATCTCATGGTAGCGGTCGTGTCGGACCGAATTAGCGCCTTCGACGTTGTAATGCCTCGCGGAATCCCGTTTAAAGGGCAGGTGCTTAATGGCGTCGCTGCTACTTTCTTAGATTCTGTATCAGACATCATCACAACTTGGAAATTGGCCACTCCAGACCCAAATGTAACGATCGGATATCGGTGCGAACCGATTCGCTTAGAAATGGTGATTAGAGGATATCTTACAGGTCACGCTTGGCGCGAATACGCTTTGGGAAAAAGAACGTTGTGTGGTGTATCGATGCCAGATGGAATGAAGGAGCACGACCCATTCCCCTCTCCCATTATTACGCCTGCAACAAAAGCAGAAGAAGGGCACGACGAAGATATTTCATCTGATGACATTCTTTCTCGAAAAATTGTCACGCCAGAGATCTATGCAGAATTAGAGCGTGTGACCCATGCACTCTTTGCAAGAGGAACAGAAATGGCTTTAGAGAAAGGCCTCATACTCGTGGACACTAAATATGAGTTTGGCATGAGGAATGACAAGCTTGTTCTCATTGATGAGATACATACACCAGATAGCTCACGCTATTTTTACAATGAGGGATATTTGAAGCGCCAAGAAAATGGAGAACCCCAGAAGCAACTCAGCAAGGAATTTGTTCGCGAATGGCTTATAAGTCATGACTTTATGGGGCTCGAAAATCAAAGCCCACCAGAACTTGATGACGCATTTGTTGCAGGAGTTACCTCAAGATATATTGAACTCTACGAGAAAATTACAGGAGACACTTTTCAAGGCGAAGATTCTGATTCACCGCTTTCTCGGATAAAAGAAAACGTTGAAGAATGGCTTTCTAAAAGATGAGTCGTCGAAAGAACAAATCAGCGCCGTGGCGAGACGATGCGATAGAAGCTGTTAGACATCTAAGGGCAGGAAATGTCATTGTACATGCTTCAGATACAGTTTGGGGTATCGCATGTGATTCAACGAATCCCGCTGCAGTGAGCAAACTTCGATCACTAAAAAACAGATCAGAAGCAACCCCAATCCTCATTTTAGTGGCTGAGGAAGGACAGGTTGAAAAGCACTTTGCGCATGTCCCAGATGCCGTTTGGGACCTCTTTAAGCACAACGACAGACCCACTACTGTAGTCATGCCTCACGGAAAAGACGTAGATAAAAGCATACTCGCCGAAGACGGCTCTTTGGGTGTACGTATTGTCAAGGACCCATGGATGGAATTTGTGGCCAATGGTCTGGGTCGCCCAATAGCAAGTACATCCGCAAATATGTCTGGAACACCTACACCCTCTCATTTCGACGAGATTGACACAGATATTATAGACGGTGCTGATTTTGTGAGCGCTCATAGAAGAACGGACCGAACTGCAACCAAGTCATCCTTTATCGTCTCTTTTGATACAGCCGATAGATTTAAAATTCTTCGCGACTAAAGCTATTAAAATAGAATCTCTCGATTAGCTTTGCATCCCCATTTGCTCCAATTGTGAATTACAAAAACGCCCTTCAACACAAAGTCTTTAAAGCCATCGGCAAAACAGCTGACGGGCGTGGTGAGCGTGCTTTTGTCATCGGAGGATATGTCCGTGATTTAATTATTGGGCGACCTTCAAATGACATAGACATTGTGACTGAAGGCAAAGGGATTGACCTCGCAAAAGCGGTAGCAAAAGATCTCGGAATAAAGCATGTCAATGTCTTTAAGACCTATGGCACCGCAATGTTCAATTATGGAAACCTAGAAATCGAATTTGTCGGTGCGCGAAAAGAATCCTATTCCAGAGAAAGTCGGAAACCTGTCGTTGAAGATGGCACACTTGAAGACGATCAAAATCGACGAGACTTCACGATTAATGCAATGGCACTCTCCTTAAATTCAAACAACTACGGAGACCTAATAGATCCTTTTAACGGGCTAAGAGATATAGACCTTGGAGTGATTCGCACGCCATTGGACCCGGACATCACATTCAGTGACGACCCTCTTAGAATGATGAGAGCAGTGCGTTTTGCCACCCAGCTTGGATTTGCAATCGTGCCTGAAAGCTTAGATGCACTGAAGCGAAATGCGAATCGTCTCGACATCATCTCTATGGAGAGAATCCATACAGAACTCAATAAAATAATTCTCACAAAAAAACCAGGAAAAGGCTTTAAAACCCTAGCAAATACTGGCTTGTTGGCGCGCTTCTTTCCTGAGATGGTGGCCTTGCAAGGGGCAGAAAAAAGAAATGGCATAGGGCACAAAGACAACTTTTTTCACACACTTCAAGTACTCGAAAATGTATGTGACAAGAGTGACGATTTATGGCTCCGCTGGTCAGCGATACTCCATGATATCGCCAAACCACCTACAAAGCGTTTCGACAAAAAGAACGGATGGACTTTCCACGGCCATGAAGACAAAGGCGCCAGAATGGTGCCTGTTATTTTCTCTCGCCTAAAGCTACCCATGGATGCAAAGATGAAGTTTGTCCAAAAGCTCGTCCTGTTGCATTTACGTCCCATAGCACTCACAAAGGAAATCGTGACAGATAGCGCAATTCGCAGGCTTCTGAATGAAGCCGGAGACGACATTGATGCACTGATGATTCTTTGCAGGGCAGATATAACGTCGAAAAATGAAGCCAAAGTCACCAGATATTTAAAAAACTATGACATTGTCGTCAGAAAACTCAAAGAAGTCGAAGACAATGACTCGGTGCGTAATTTCCAACCCCCCGTCACGGGAGAGATGATCATGGATACCTTCGGCATTCCTCCTTCACGTCCGATCGGAGATATCAAAAAGGCCATCAAAGAGGCGATACTTGATGGAGACATCAAAAACGATCCAGATGAAGCGTTTGAACTCATGCTCAAACTCGGTGCTGAGATGGGACTGAAAAGGGTTTGAAGACTAACCCTTCCAACTGTCTCGCAATGTTGAAGCTCTGTTGAATACACCATCCACCTTTGTATCTGGCGTGAAGTATCCAAGGCGCGTAAACTGATAGGTTGTTCCTGGTTTTGCGTTTTTGAGCGAAGGTTCCAGTTTACAATTGGTTAACACTTGTATCGACTCGGGATTGAGGAATTCCATATAAGACTTTTCTTTGTGACCGTCGGGGTTAGGGTCTGCAAACAGCCGGTCATAAAGACGTACTTCGGCATCGATCGCATGGCTGGACTCAACCCAGTGTAGCGTGCCTTTTGCCTTAATACCACTGGTGTCTGAGCCGGATTTTGAGTTCTCAAAATAGTTCACATGGACTTCAGTGACTTTTCCTGAATCGTCACACACATGGTCGACATACTCAACTTTATACGCACTTTTTAATCGAACGACTTTCCCTGGAGCGAGTCGAAACCACTTGCGGTTTGCCTCAATTTTAAAATCCTCAGCTTCTATAAAGAGCTCCCTTCCAAATGGAAGTTCTCTTGTTCCCGAATCAGGATCCTCGGGATTGTTTTCAGAAGGCAACATCTCAATTTGACCTTCGGGATAATTCAGGATGACAAGTTTAATTGGATCAAGAACTGCCATCACACGGGGCGCAACCCTGTTGAGGTCGTCTCGAAGCGCCCATTCCAAAAGACCTACATCTATAATGTTTTCGCGTTTGGCCACGCCTACTCTGTCAATAAACTCACGGATACTCGCAGGGGTGTAACCTCGTCTTCTCAATCCACTGATTGTAGGCATTCTTGGGTCATCCCAACCATCTACATGGCCTTCCTCAACGAGGGTGAGTAGTTTCCGCTTAGACATGACAGTATAATTGAGGTTAAGACGGGCAAATTCAGTTTGGCACGAAGGAAATATGTCAAGATTCTTAATATACCAATCGTATAACGGTCTGTGCACTTCGAACTCAAGCGTACACAAACTGTGGGTAATGCCTTCTAAACTGTCTGATTGGCCGTGCGCAAAGTCGTACATGGGATAAATGCACCAATCATCACCTGTGCGATGATGGGTTTCAAACATGATGCGATACATGAGGGGGTCACGCAAGTGCATATTGTCGTTTGCCATGTCAATTTTTGCACGTAAAACACGAGAACCTGCATCAAACTCACCTGCTTTCATTCGTTCGAATAAATCACGGTTCTCTGCGGGACTGCGATCTCTATGTGGACTATGTTTCCCAGGTTCTGTAGGAGTGCCTTTTTGTTCTGCTATTTGCTCAGAAGTTTGATCATCTACATACGCTTTCCCATCGTCAATAAGCTTAAGCGCTAGAGTAAATAAATCATTGAAGTAATCACTCGTAAAATACTCTCCCCCATTAGCTTCAAATCCCAACCATTTTAAATCTTCCCGTATTGCATCCACGTATTCAACCTCTTCCTTTATGGGATTTGTATCGTCAAATCTAAGATTCGTCACTCCGCCATATTCTTTCGCCAATCCGAAACTAATACAAATGGCTTTTGCATGTCCAATATGGAGATAACCATTAGGCTCTGGGGGGAAACGCGTATGAACAACGCCCCCATTTTTACCAGCAGCTAGATCAGCATCAATCATTTGCTGAATAAAGTGTCTACTTTTGTTTTCTGACATGGTGCAAAAATACATTGAGACCGTCCGCCAATAGCATTGAATATCACACCTTATCTTTGCAACAGTAAATGAAGCACAAGATTAATATAACCCAAGGAACAAACTTCTCAGTTGAGACTGAAGAAGAAGTCTTGGTGGAGGTAAATATTGATGAAGGTTGGAAACTTGTCGTTTACAACGACGACCACAATACGTTTGACCACGTGATCGAATGCTTGGTGTCAAGTTGCGGACATGAGCCCCTTCAGGCCGAGCAATGTGCGATGATCATTCATTACAAAGGGAGATGTATTGTCAAAAATGGCGCTTTCAGCAATTTGGAGCCCATGTGCACATCTCTCTTAGAAGCCGACATAACAGCTGCCGTAGAACCATAAAACATTCGCCATGAGGTTCTATTTTCTTCTTATTTCTTTATTACCTATCTGTTTACAAGCGCAAACATTTACAAACAGCGCGCCCATGTGGGGAATCATTCAGCATAGTTGGGATGGGCTTTATGGTTCAGGGGTTTCCACTGTCGATTGGAATATGGATGGATGGGATGATTTGACATTCGGCAATTCATCTGGCGGATTAAGAACGTTCTTGAACAATCAAGGAAATGGATTTACAACGATTCATTTACCTATTATTCAGCAAACAGAATCAAAGTCAATCATGTGGCTAGACATAGATGATGATGGAGATTTGGACTTTTACTACTCCGATGCAGAAGGCAGGATAGAAATCATTGAGAACATCCATAACACCTCTTTTATCAATGTGACTTACATGACGAACATACCGCAGGTCAACATCGTGACCGAAGGAAGTTCTTGGGGTGATTATGACAACGATGGAGATCTTGATCTTTATATATGTAGATATTATGAAAATCCTGAGAACATGAGTCCCGAATACAGAAATGTGTTAATGAGAAACGATGGTGACTTTCATTTTACCAATGTAACAACACTCTCATTCACAGATGTTTACACGAGAGCTTCCTTTCAATCAGTCTGGTATGACTGGGACAGGGATGGTTTTCAAGATTTATTTATCATTAACGATAAACAAGGTGCAAACACATTGTTTCACAATTTACAAAATGGCCAATTTGAGGATATCGCAACTCAAGTGGGATTAGACATTTCGATGGATGCAATGTCAGCTTCATTGGGAGATTTTAATTCAGATGGAATAACGGACATCTATATATCTGATTCAGGCATAGGGGAGAATCCTGAAGGAAGCAAGCTGTTTCGCGGCACTCAATCAGGCGTGTACATAGAAGAATCTGAACTACTGGGATTGAATCTGATTGAATTTTGTTGGGGTGCTGTTTGGATGGATATCGACAATGACACCGATCAAGATCTTTTTATTGCTGAACACGATCCAGCAAATCCTTATCAGGAAAATTTTCTTTATGAAAATACTGAAACAAGTTTACCCTTGGGTTTTAATCTCTTCAGCACAGATGTGTATAACACCGATCTGCTGAACTCCCATACCTTAGCCAGTGGCGATTTTGACAGAAATGGATGGGTCGATTTTGTCGTCCACAACATCGGCAACCACAAGGCAAGAATTTGGATGAATGCCGGGTTTAATGATGAACCCGCAAATTATACCCAAATCGGGCTCAAAGGTCAGCTCTCAAACACAATGGGAGTCGGATCTTGGATCGAAGTCTCGGCAGGAGGGATTACACAATCAAAAAGCACACATTGCGGTGAGAATTATCTTGGACAAGAAGGGTTGTACGAGCATTTTGGTCTTGGCGAAACTTCATTTGTTGATTCCCTGGCAATTAAATGGCCAAGTGGGATTACAGACAAATATTACGATTTAGACATTGGAAATAACACCGAACCCAGAAGGTTCTACACAGAAGGGTATTCTGCATGTCCTCATGTCCCCGACACGGTGCTTTGTGGCCCAGAAACAATAACCGTTTCGGCCACACCCTTTTGGGAGGGCGCAGAAATTGTTTGGTCTTATCAAGAAACCGCCCCACAACAATTGGGCATAAACCAAACACAACCGTATGAAATACTCCTCTCTGAGTCAATAGAAATGACGCTTACAACCCCCGGGTTTTACAAATACACAGTTTCGCATGAGGGCACAATGCTTTGTGCAAGTTCATTCCACATCACAAATGAATTTACGGGCGATTTCGATGGGGATGGTGTGATTGGCAGCACCGATATATTGGTGTTAATTTCCGATTATGGTTGCCTCTCGAATTGCACCATAGATTTTAATGCCAATGGATCTACAGATATCAACGATTTGTTATTCCTATTGGCACTATTCGGAGAAAGCTGTTGAGCGCTCGCCAGAGATTAAGCGTTCTTGATTGCTGACGTTGCATCACCGGGGTTTTCAGCCCTGAAAATAGCTGAGCCCGCAACGAGAACATCGGCACCGGCTTCTACAAGGGCTGATGCGTTTGAGGTCGTCACTCCCCCATCAATTTCAATGTGGAATTTTGCGCCCGCATCATCACCCATTTTCCTGAGTTTACGTACTTTTTCATAGGTACGTTCAATAAATGATTGACCTCCAAAGCCTGGGTTCACACTCATTAGACACACAAGGTCGAAATCGTGTAACAGCTCACTTAAAGACTCAACAGGTGTATGCGGGTTGAGCGCAACACCAGCTTTCATCCCCAGCGCCCGAATAGCCGCTAGCGTTCTGTGGAGGTGGTCACAAGCTTCAATATGTACCGTCAAAATATCCGCGCCTAAATTTGCGAAAACCTCCAGATATCGATCTGGGTCTACAATCATAAGATGAACATCTAGGGGTTTGTCAGCATGCTTCGCAATCGCTTTAATAACTGGCATTCCGAAACTAATATTCGGCACGAAAACGCCATCCATAACATCAATATGAAACCAATCCGCATCGCTTGAATTTACGAATTCTATGTCGCGCTGAAGATTGGCGAAATCGGCAGCAAGAAGTGATGGGGATACGAGATGGGCCATGTGTATTATTTCAATTTATATGGTGCAAAGGTCGTAAGGTTTTCTTTCCTTTACATTATGAGTGTCAAGGATTATAAAAAAGATATCTTCATTGCAGGGATTACAGGCGGAATAGGCTCCGGTAAATCAACTGTGGCAAGGGTTTTCCAGGCACTTGGTGTTCCTAGATTTGATGCTGACAAAGCTGCGCATCAGATTTATTTAAACAACGCTACCGTCAGGAATGAGATAATCGACCGATTTGGCGAAGTTGTCTCTGTTAAAAATCAGGAAGGAGAAACAGTTGATCTTAACAGAAAAGAATTGGGCAAATTGGCGTTTAACGAAGCGGGTGGAATAGAATTCCTCAACAAACTTGTACACCCTGCTGTCAAGGACGCGTTTGAAGTTTGGCTTATGGCATTGCCGAGAACGACCCCTTATGTGTTGAGAGAGTCGGCGATACTGTTTGAAAGTGGCAGCGACAAGGGATGTGACGTTGTAATTACGATATCAACTGATGAAGGAGAAAGAATCAACAGAGTCCTTAAGCGTGACGGCGCTGGGGATCAATCCGCAAGACAAATTATTATGGGCAAGTTCAATGCCCAACTGTCTGAGCAAAAACGCTTGGAACTTTCTGACTACGTTATCTATAACAACGATAAAGATCGAATTTTACCCCAAGTTGAAAAACTACACGCGCTTTGGTCTAAAACTACTTAACTTCATCACATGATATATGACCCCTGGCATCTTTGGGCTATTGCCGCCCTCATTCTCTTAATCGGAGAGATTTTCATACCTGGAATGATACTTGGATGCCTTGCTGCAGGTGCTCTTGGAGGCATGGTTGGAGATTTGTTTGGGTTGGCATGGGAAGGCCAAACCATCGCCGCTTCTGTCACGACAATCTTGGCCTTCATTTTCCTTCGCCCATTTGCAATGAAACATTTGTTTAATGGAGAAGGCTTAAAAACAGGTGTAGATGCTTTGATTGGAAAGACCGCAATTGTAACAGCTGATTTCAATTCAAAAAGTGGATTCGGAAGATGTTCTATAGATGGAGACGATTGGAAAGCAAAACAAGAAACAAAAGAAACGCGCCTTACCAAAGGCGACATCGTCAAGATCGTGGCTGTCAACAGCACGGTTCTATTAGTCAATAAACTATAATAACAACAACAACAACATGGAAATCACAAGTATTATTTCAACTTTTATTCTCGTTTTTGCCGCGCTTATTGTCATCAAAGGCATCAGAATCGTCAAACAAAGTGAGTCAATGATTATTGAACGACTTGGCAAATACAGCAGTACGCTTCAAGCGGGAATAAATGTAATTATCCCCATCATTGACAAGCCCCGAACAGTTCAATGGCGATATGCTGTTGAAGATGGACAAGGGAGAAGATATGTAACCTATAAAAGCCGAGAACGAATTGATTTGAGAGAAACGGTCTTTGACTTTCCGAAACAAAGTGTAATTACAAAAGACAATGTTGTCACAGAAATTAACGCCCTGATTTACTTCCAAATCGTTGATCCAGTCAAATCTGTGTATGAAATAAACAATCTGCCAAATGCGATTGAAAAGCTCACACAAACCACATTAAGAAATGTGATTGGAGAACTTGAACTGGATGATTGTCTTGCTTCTCGTGACACAATTAACAATAAGCTTAGAATCATCCTAGATGATGCAACAAACAAGTGGGGCGTCAAAGTGAACCGCGTAGAGCTTCAGGACATTAACCCACCTCAAGACATTAAAGAAGCGATGGAGAAGCAGATGAGAGCTGAGAGAAATCGAAGAGCGCAAATCATCGAGGCAGAGGGAACAAAAAAGGCGATAGTACTGAATGCTGAGGGAGAAAAAGAAGCCGCAATTAACAAAGCAGAGGGAAGCAAACAAGCAAAAATACTTTATGCCGAAGGTGAAGCAACAGCCCGTATTAAAGTTGCAGAAGCAGAAGCACAAGCCATTCAGAAAATTGGGGAAGCTGTGCTTAAAACGAAAGCTGATCCAGCGCAATATCTTATCTCAATCAAATATATTGACACATTAGAACAGATTCTTCGTGAGGGAGGGGCTGGACAGAAAACTGTATTTATGCCGTATGAAGCATCCGGACTGATGAGCTCAGTAGGTGGCTTAAAGGAATTGCTCGAGAACAAATAATCATTAACCAATGATCCCCGGAAGTCTAAAAGATAGAAAAACGCGTTTAAAAGCGTTGTGGTCTGCCGTGGAGAAACACGAGCAAGAAATTCTAGATGCACTCTATGCTGACCTCGCAAAACCTGAGGCAGAAGCACTTCTACATGAGATTTATCCGATAAAAAAAGAGATACAATACGCTTTAAAAAACCTTAGCTCGTGGATGGGTAAAAGGGTTGTCCCTACTCCCCTGTCTATGATTGGAACACGACATTTTGTGTTGGCTGAGCCCAAAGGCAAAGTGCTCATTATCTCTCCCTGGAACTTTCCCGTCATGCTTACTTTACGTCCTCTTGTAGGTGCTCTCGCAGCAGGAAATAGCGTCGTTGTCAAGCCATCTGAGCATACGCCGCATTCTTCAGATGCCCTCAAGAAGTTGATCAACTCAGCATTCACTGAAGACATTGCCAAAGTTGTACTTGGTGGGCCTGAAGTAGCTGCAAGCCTTACAGCATCGCCATGCAATCACATCTGCTTTACAGGAGGAACAGGGATAGGTAGAAAAGTCATGGAGGCAGCAACGAAACAACTTTGTTCAGTGACATTAGAATTGGGAGGCAAAAGCCCTGTAATTGTAGATAAAACAGCAAACATGAAGAATGCTGCCATGAAGATCGCATGGGGGAAATTCATCAATTCCGGTCAAGTCTGTATCGCACCGGACCACATGCTTGTAGAAAAAAGTGTGGAAAATGCGTTGGTAAGCAAGATTGAACAAAGGATTATCGACATGTTCGGAGAACATCCCATAGAAAGTGAAGACCTTGGTAAAATTGTCAATCAACATCACTTCGAAAGAATATTAAACCTGATCAATGACGCCGTTAAAAAGGGGGCGAAACTACATGTTCCTGGGGGCGTTCTTGAGCTTGGCGTAGAAAAAAGGAGGATTTCACCTTGCATTTTGACAAACTGCACCAATGACATGTCCATCATGCAGGAAGAAATTTTTGGGCCTGTGCTCCCAGTCATGTCGTGGACGAAAAAGGAAGAGGTGATCGAGATTATTGCAAAAAATCCACATCCGCTTGCGCTTTACATATTCAGTTCAAAAAAGACACACACAGATTGGTTCATTGGCAACACAAAGGCTGGCAGCACTGCTATCAACGAAGTTGTCATCCAAGTTGCCAATCCCGAATTGCCTTTCGGTGGGATTCAAACCAGTGGTATTGGGCGTTCATCGGGCAAATACAGCTTTGATGCATTCTCAAATCTCAGGAGTTTTGTAGTCCAAACATCTCGTTTTGGGGCACTACCTCTTACCTTCCCACCCTTTAAAGGTCGAGGTTTAACTTTCTCTAGACTCGTAAGAAAATGGTTGTAACCCATAATAGGAAGTAACATTATATGCTCGTTCAAACACATTTCCCGAGACAACTCTCAAGAGTAAGGTACGACCAGTATCTTGCTTCTGGGTGGTTTAGAGGTGCTGTGATGCTCTATAAAATGGATTTGCTGTGTCTTGACAATGAGCTTTATTCTGTCGTTAATATCCGCTTAAATTTAGAGAAGTTTGGTTTCAGAAAAGGACAACGAAAATTGCTCCGTAAAGCAGAAAGTAAATTTAAAATATGCTACGGAATAGCTAGTACTAACAACGAAAAAGAGGCGCTATACTCCGCACACAAACACAGGTTCAAAGGGTTTATTCACGGAACACTTAAAGAGTATTTAAATGCTGGCTTTCAAAGCACAGTCTTTGATACACGAGAAGTCTGCATATACGACGGCGACAAATTAATTGCCGTAAGTTATTTTGATTTAGGCGGTATTAGTATGGCGAGTTTGCTGGGGCTATATGATGAACAATACGCTGAATGGAGTTTGGGGAAGTTAACGATGCTCAAAGAAATAGAGTTTGGTTTGGCATCTAACATAAAGTGGTTCTACCCTGGCTATATACTAGATAAAGACTCTTCATTCGACTACAAATTGCGGCTAGGAAATATGGAGTATTATACCCCAGCAAAACGTTGGGCAAACATTGATAAATTTGACCCCAACAACACGATTGGACATGACGTGCGGTCGGCGACGCAAAAGCTATCCCACGCTTTAGAAAACGAAAATATCCCCCACAAGACATGGTTATACCCTTACTTCAGCATGGGATATATGGGGCCATGGAATGCGTACTTTATGCGATCCCCAGCCCCCATAGAGTTGGGGCATGATTTGGGAGGCATGATGGTTACAGCATACTCTACCGAAGAAAAAGCATATTCTCTTTTTAGGATTCACCCATGTCCTGACGGCCCTCAATTCCTCAATCTTGAAGCCTCTAAGGAATTTTCAAATTCAGAAGAATACCTCAACCACCTATATCAAATAGGAGATATTATCCTAGAGCACGGAACCATTGAAGCGCTTTTGACGCAAATTAGAATCTGGCGAAAAAAGCCAAATTATTTACCCCCTGTATGAAATTAATAAGCTGGAATGTAAATGGCATCAGAGCCATTGTAAAGAAGGATTTTGACAGCATCATGACACATTTAAATGTTGATGTTATGGGCTTACAAGAAACAAAAGCGCAAGATGATCAAGTTCGGGAGGCACTCTTCGGGCTTCCATCGCTAGAAGGATACGAAGTATTTAGTTCATCTGCAATTAAGAAAGGGTATTCTGGAACTGCAATCATCACACGCATCAAACCCTTGAAGGTCCAAGCAGGAATAGGCATACCTGAGCTTGATACTGAAGGGCGAGTGCTTCATGCAGAATTTGAAGACTTCCACTTCGTTACAGTTTACACACCCAATTCTTCATCAGGTTTGAAGAGACTCCCCTTTAGAGAAACATGGGACCTTGCCTTTAGAGATTTCTTGAAAAAACTAGACGCTGACAAGCCAGTCATTTGTTGTGGAGACCTCAACGTTGCACATCAACCTATCGACCTGGCAAGACCTGCCCCCAACTTCAACAAAACACCTGGTTACACACAAAAGGAAATCGATGGAATGACCTGTCATATACAGGCAGGGTTTACTGACACGTGGCGCAACAACAACCCAGACATCACGAAATACAGTTGGTGGAGCTATCGTGGTGGAGCGAGAGAAAAAAATGTAGGTTGGCGTTTAGATTATATGCTGGCTAGCGATAGAATTGTCTCTGAAATATCGGAAACGTTCATATTAAATGATGTGATGGGGTCCGATCACTGTCCTGTCGGGCTCGATTTTATGCCAATTATAAAATCTAAGTAAACACGAATAAAATCTTCAGAAAAACTGCGTAAAATCATTTGCTTCTTTGCCTAAAAAACAAATGAAGCATCACGCATTAAAGTCATTCGCAATCATCTTTTTATGCCAGTTATTCTGCCAATGTACATATTCTCAATGTCCCAATGACATTAATGGAAATGGCCTCGTTGATGGAGAAGATCTGTTAGAATTGTTATCCACATATGGCATGAGTTGTGATGGCTTCCCCGCATATGAACCATCAATATCTGAAATACACTACAATCCATCAACGCAGCAAGGGACAGATACCGAATGGGAATTTGTTGAATTGTACAATCCACATCCTTTTGGCATAAACCTGAGTTTATGGCGATTGGCAGATGCGGTAAATGCACTTGTACCAACAAACACATGGCTCAATGCAGGCGAATACATTGTCTTTGCGAATGACACCGCTTCGTTTTCTCAAGTAATCCCCCCATTTACAGTAATCATCCCTTTTTCAGGAAGTTCAGGCTTGCACAACAGCGGAGAAACCATCAGGCTTTTGAGATCTGATGGTTCGGAATCCGACCAAGTGAGCTATAGCGACTATGGAGACTGGCCTACTGAACCTGATGGTGGAGGGCCCTCATTAGAATGGCGTGGCATTAACTTCGACAACGTCTTGCCAAGCTCATGGATGCCCTCAAATGCTATGGGCGGGAGTCCGGGTTCAGCAAACAGTACCTGGGCAGATTAAAACAAATAGTAGATTTATTCTTTCAGTTTGATTCATGTGAATCCACTAGAACTTGGAGTTTTTCAAGCGTCACATCGGACAAATCTTGCACGTTTGCATGCGCTCGTTTAAGTGAACCCTCTGCACCTATTCCTAGGGCAAAAAACCCACCACTAAGCGCAGCTTCTATACCTGACTCCGCATCTTCAAATACAATACACTCCGAAGGAGTTAGACCAAGTATTTTAGAACCTTTAATAAACACTTCAGGATCAGGCTTCGACAAAGTCAAATTACGCCCATCTACAATCCCATCAAACAAGTCGAAAATACCAATACGTTTCAATATTGAAATCGCATTTTTACTTGATGAACCCAAACAGATACCTATCCCCTTGTTTCTCAATTCTAACATCAATTCTTTCACCCCTGGCAGAATGTCATCTGGACCAATCGCATCAACTATTTGAAGATACAATTGGTTTTTCTTCTCCATAAGTTCAATCTTTTTATTTGAACTTACCTCCAAATTTCCTAACCTTAAAATACACTCCAAACTATCTAAGCGTGAAAGTCCTTTTAAGGATTCGTTTTCTACTTCTGTAAATGGTATCGCCAACTCGTCTGCTAGAGATTTCCAGGCGACATAATGATGGTTAGCCGTATCAACAATAACACCATCTAAATCAAATAAACATCCTGAAATTTTCATTTCAGGATACACTCAAGATGATATTTGGCGAGTCCCACGATGGGTTTTTTAATAAGATTCCCCACTTGAATCCCTCTTGCTTCACATGCTATCACCAACTGCTCTTGGAAGTGATATGCCACACTGCCTATAAAATGAACGGGGACATCCTTATAATTCTTATAACATGCCACATGTGCGTCTAAAAATGCACCAAAACCGTCCTGTAACCAACCTTTTACTACATCTGAGTCTTTATGCTTCGCAATAAATTTCATGAAGCTCGCGAGGAAGACATTTGGATTCGGTTCAGTATACGTCTTTCTCGTGACATCTGTCACAGAGAGATTAAATACAGCAACGAAATCATCGTGAATTTCTTTTGGAAGTTGCTTGTAAAAGTAAGCTTGCAACAAACGTTTCCCGAACCAGCTCCCACTTCCCTCATCGCCCAAGATATACGCAAGAGACGGGACCTCTTCGAAGACATCATTGCCATCAAAATAACAAGAGTTTGAGCCAGTTCCTAAGATACAAGTAATCGCAGAAGTTCCAGACCAAGTTGAAAACGCTGCGCCTTCAAGATCGTGCCCTACAGTTATTTCTGCGAGTGGCATTACATTTTGCAAACCCTTTTCAATGATAGCGCACATCTCTTTCGAACTCGACCCTGCGCCATAGAAAAACACACGCGATACGTTGGGTGCCAAACTGCGCATATCCTCATTTTTATTGAGCTCTGACTCAACGATCTCCGATGTATGAAAATAAGGATTGAAGCCCATTGTACTGAACTGCCTTAGCTCAT
>CAJXHE010000018.1 GCA_913051865.1 uncultured Flavobacteriales bacterium | reverse complement strand
AAAAACCCCTCCGAATTGGAGAGGTTTTAATTGAGCGAAAAACGAGACTCGAACTCGCGACCCCAACCTTGGCAAGGTTGTGCTCTACCAACTGAGCTATTTTCGCTTATTACCGTATCACGTTCGAAACGGACAACAAAAGTAGTGCAAGGAAAGTGTTATGCAATGAGTAGAGTAGAAATATTTTTGGTGTAGGTCATCTGACGTATCTTTGACGCGATGAGTAAAATGAATTTAAAGGAAGCAGATCGAAGCGATACGCTCACCTACAACAGCAACAGAGATGATTTGGAAATCTCTGAGTATGGTAGAGGTATTCATATTATGGTGGCCCATATGATGGGGCTTGCGGATAAGGCTGAGCGCACAAAGTGTGCTGAAGCAATCATAAGTGTGATGGGCAGTGTTGTGCCTCCTGAGGGCAGCGACGAAGAGGGGGAGCATAAGCTGTGGAATCAACTGTATCAGATGTCTGCCTACCAAATGGATGTAGACGGTCCATTCGAGAAGCCAGTACAAACTTCTAGAAGTGAAGCACCAGAAAGAATTGATTATCCCACAGAAACTTCTCGTGCCGGACATTTCGGTCGAACTGTAGAAGCCATGATTGAAATGGCAAAAAAGATGGAAGATTCTGAAGAGAAATCTATTCTCATTGTCAAGCTTGCCAATACAATGAAAATGCACTTCCTTACCTGGAATAGGAATACGGTCGAGCGGAGCTTTATTGCGGAACAAATGAAAGAAAAATCTGCTGGAGCATTGATCCTTCCTGAAGATGTGGTGCTAGAAAGCTCCGCTGAAATTTTAAGGAGTATCCGTAAAACAAGTGATGCGCTTGAACGCAAGCGACCAGGAAAGAAAGGCGGTGCAACACAAAAAAGTGGCGGGAATCGAAATAATTCGCACAATCGAGGGGGGGCAAAGAACTACAGACGGAGGTAAACATTCCACAAATCCCTTGTAACAAGTTCCAGCACGACATACTCGGAAAATTGTAAAAGAGTCTCATTTTTACGGAATGAGTAGTTTTATAATAGAAGGTGGCCATAAACTGAGTGGAGAGGTCATTCCACAAGGCGCAAAAAACGAAGCGCTACAGATATTAAGTTCAGTGTTGTTAACGCCTGGCGAAGTTGAAATAGACAACCTCCCTGACATTGTTGATGTCAATAAACTTATCGATCTTTTAAATTCTATGGGCGTAAAAACCCGTAAACTTTCTGAGGGGAAGTATTGGTTTAAGGCGGACGAAATTAATTTGGACTTTCTTAAGTCAGACGAGTTTAAGGAGAAAGGAAGTTCGTTGAGGGGGTCTGTCATGATTCTGGGCCCGCTTTTGACGAGGTTTGGAATAGGAGCTTTGCCTCGGCCAGGTGGTGATAAGATCGGTCGACGAAGAATGGATACCACTTTTCTCGGGTTCAAGGAGCTTGGTGCAGCATTCAGCTATGATTCAGCTACGGGATTTTTTACGGCAAATGTTCCCGGCGGTAAGCTCAAAGGAAAGCGCATGCTTTTAGATGAAGCATCAGTTACGGGAACAGCAAATGTGGTGATGGCAGCTGTGATGGCGGAAGGCACAACGACGATTTACAATGCAGCATGTGAGCCCTATTTGCAACAACTTTGTAAAATCATCAATAAGATGGGAGGTAAGATTACGGGGGTAGGCTCGAATCTTTTGACAATTGAAGGCGTGACAGAATTGGGTGGAGCGACCCACAGATGTCTGCCTGACATGATTGAAGTTGGGAGCTTTATAGGAATGGCTGCGATGACAAAGTCAGAGCTTACGATTAAAGATGTGAAATACGATGAGCTTGGAGTGCTTCCAAGAATCTTCAAAAGAATGGGTGTTAAACTTGAGAGGAGAGGAGATGACATCTTCATACCTGCTCAAGAATCGTATGAAATAGATAAATACATAGACGGTTCTATTTTGACTGTTTCCGATGCGCCATGGCCTGGGTTTACACCTGACTTGTTGAGTATTGTCCTCGTGATGGCTACCCAAGCCAAAGGGTCTGTTTTAATTCATCAGAAGATGTTTGAGAGCCGCCTCTTTTTTGTGGACAAACTCATAGATATGGGGGCCCAAATCATCCTCTGTGATCCACACCGTGCAACCGTAAACGGATTAAATCATACAAGCCCACTTCGTGCGGTGACAATGACTTCTCCAGATATACGTGCGGGGGTTTCTTTGCTTATTGCAGCACTCTCAGCAGAGGGGACATCCACCATTCACAACATTGGTCAAATTGACAGAGGATATCAAAATATTGATGCCCGTTTAAGAAAATTGGGAGCACATATCACAAGAATTGATTAACCTTTGATATCTTTGAAATCAACGAAAAATGAATCAACGAAAGAAAAGAATCATGATTTTTAAATCAGCAATAATAGCATTAGGGGTTGTCGCAGTGGCATTCACCGGAGCAGTAGGTGCTTCTTCTTTCTCACCATCTATAAGTACTTCGGAGATGAATGAATCTCTGGAGGTCATTCCAACAGGTCTTGTGGGGGTGAATATTGGAGATGAGGCTCCAAACATCATCATGAACAACCCCAAGGGAAAGGAGCTTAAATTGAGCGACTTGAGAGGAAGCATTGTCCTGATCGATTTCTGGGCTTCTTGGTGCGGTCCATGTAGAAGGGAGAATGTAAACGTGGTGAAGGCCTACGAGAAGTATCGCAAAGCAAAGTTTAAGAACGCAGATGGTTTTGAAATTTACTCTGTGTCTTTAGATAGTAAAATCCCATCGTGGGAGGCTGCGATCAAAAAAGACAATTTATCTTGGAATTATCACGTGAGTGATTTAAAAAAGTGGAACAATGAAGCTGCTGCTATGTATGGCGTAAGTTCCATACCGATGAGTTTTCTTGTGGATGAGGATGGCGTTATTGTCGCGAAAAATTTGCGCGGGTTTGAGCTTCATCGTCACATAGACAAACATGTAAAAAGCTTAAAGTAAACCCTTTTAATCACATGGTTTGGCACGACAGCCTGTCGGTTTGCAACACGCAGCCTGACAGGCTGTCCTGTTTAATAGAGGTTCGCCAAATTGGCACTTACTTTGCAAAGTCTTTTCTCCAAACAAATAAGGACTATGAACGATCAAAATAAAACCTCAGAAAAAAAGGAGGACGAACAAAATACTACTGTAGAGTCTTGTTCAGAAGATTACACAAGCGGTCCTGATTCTGAATCTAAATTAGAAAGCGACAAGGCAGCGCCAGAGACAGATTCTGAGCCAGAAGAAGAGGTTGTCGATTACCAAGAAAAGTATCTGAGGCTGTATGCTGAATTCGATAATTTTCGAAAAAGAACGATGCGTGAAAGAGTCGATTTAATTAGAACTGCCTCACAAGACATTATGGTGACGATGTTGCCTCTCCTTGACGATTTTACAAGAGCAAAAGACAACGGAAACGACGATATTCAAGCAATGAAGGAGGGCATGGCGTTGATTCACACAAAGTTAGAATCTTCGCTATCATCTAAAGGTCTTAAACTCATGGAAGTTAAAGCAGGCGATGATTTTAACGTCGATTTTCATGAGGCAATCACAAATATTCCCGCACCTTCTCCTAAATTGAAAGGAAAAGTAGTGGATGTGGTTGAGAATGGATACATCTTAGGTGACAAGGTTTTGAGGTATGCAAAAGTGGTGATAGGTCAATAATTTGTACTAGAAAAAATGGCAAAAAGAGATTATTATGACATTTTGGGGCTGAGTAAATCAGCTTCAGCATCTGAAGTTAAAAAGGCATACAGAAAGCTTGCCCTGAAGTATCACCCAGATAAAAATCCGGATGATGATGTTGCAGAGGATAAGTTTAAGGAGGCCGCTGAAGCCTACGAAATCCTAAGTGACAGCACTAAGAAACAGCAATACGATAGGTTTGGGCATGCTGGGATGAGAGGCTCAGGTGGTGGTGGTGGTGGTGGACACCACATGAATATGGAAGACATCTTCAGTCAATTTGGTGATGTTTTCGGCGGTGGTGGTGGTGGTTTTGGAGGCTTCGGTGGCGGAGGTGGCGGACGTAGAAGAAGGATGAAGGGCGCCGATCTAAGAATTAAAGTCAAGCTTACTTTAGAGGAGATTGCGACGGGTGTCAAAAAGAAAATCAAAGTTGCAAAGCAGATTCAGGCTTCTGGCGTGGAACACGATGACTGTTCACAGTGCAATGGCACAGGTCAGGTGCGCAGAGTCACAAATACAATTTTAGGTGCAATGCAAACTTCTTCTACCTGTCCTTCATGCAATGGGTCAGGTTTCTCGATTTCATCAAAACCTTCAGGTACAGATGAGTGGGGAATGAAAAGAGAAGAGGAAGTCGTTACAATAGATATTCCCAGTGGTGTTGAGAATGGCATGCAACTGAATGTTCGTGGAGAAGGAAACGGCGCACCAATAGGTGGCGTCGCTGGAGATTTGTTGGTCGTTGTCGAAGAGATTTCGCACAAGGAGTTTCAAAGAAACGGTAAAAATTTGCATCACGATTTATACATCAGTTTTATTGATGCATGTTTGGGTTCTTCAACGCAAGTCCCTCTACTGAATGGGAAAGCGAAGATTAAAATCGAAGCGGGAACTCAAAGTGGCAAGCTCGTCAGACTTAGAGGGAAAGGACTTCCTTCTGTAGAGTCATATGGAAATGGGGATTTGTTGGTGAATATTAACATTTGGACGCCCAAAACCCTCACAAAAGAAGAGCGTAAGACCTTGGATAATCTCAAGGAATCTTCTAACTTTCAACCTGAAACAGGCCATGGTGAACGTGGGTTTTTTGACAAAGTCACTGATTTATTCTCATGAACGATACACCTTCTCTTGAATTATTTGAGGTATCGAAACGATATGGTACTCACGTAGCATTAGATGACGTTAGTTTAAAAGTTCCTCAAGGGAGTGTTTTCGGTTTGTTGGGGCCAAATGGAGCCGGTAAGACGACACTCATTCGAATGGTCGCTGGGATCACGGGACCTGACCAAGGTTCTATTTCTTTTTTTGGGGAGCCTATGTCAGGCGAGCATATCAGTGCGCTAGGCTATTTGCCTGAAGAGAGGGGATTGTATAAAAACATGCGGGTCGGGGAACAAGCCATGTATTTCGCCAGGCTCAGAGGCATGGGAAAAAAAGAAGCTGAGAGAGAATTGACGGACTGGTTTAAACGTTTAGAAGTAGATGGTTGGTGGGACAAAGAGGTGGCTGATTTGAGTAAGGGTATGGCACAGAAAATACAATTTATCGTCGCCGTACTTCACAAACCCAAATTTCTGATACTCGACGAACCACTGAGTGGTTTTGATCCAATAAACGCGTCAAGAATACGCGCAGAAATAAATAGGCTTAGAGATGAGTTCGGCACGACAATCCTCCTTTCTACCCATGACATGTCCAGTGTGGATGAGCTATGCGATCATGTCGCATTGATTAACAACGGAAAGAAAATTCTCGAGGGACCAGTAAGTGCGCTTAGGGAAAATGCAAGGGCCGGAAGAATAGAATTGAAATTTCGGGGAAATCTTATAGGTTTTACAGCTGCATTAGGTGCTGGGGCTATTTTACATGATGCATTAAGTCATGGCGACAACATTCACGATGTCGTTCTTGGACTCCCTCCGTCTATTCCGATTGAACAGTTTCTAAAATGGGCAACGTCAGAAGTTGATGTGCTTTCATGTACACCGAAAGCCGTGAGTATGGATGAGGTTTTTTTACATGCAGTTAATGCTGTTACAAATACAGATCCATCATGAATCGTTGGTTGATAGTTGTAGGTAGAGAGTATATGACACGCGTCAGAAAACGCGCATTTATTATTTCAACTCTTTTGGGGCCATTCTTAATGGTAGGAGTCATTGCAGCAATTCTATTTATTGGGGTGTCATCCACTGAGATGAACTCAAAGGTTTTGATTGTAGATCACAACAACCTTCTGACTTATACGATGCCAGGTGAGGGAGATGTTTTGTTACCCAGTTGCCCAGAGTGTTTCCCTGAAAGAAGTTTTCTGGAGTATAGATTTGCAAGCAAGGTGTTAGATACAGAAGCATTTCTTGAGAGTGATTTCACAGCCATGATCGAGCTGGACGATGGGATTATGCAGAGTGCAAAAGCTCTGTTGAAATATGAATCTGCTGCGCCGATGAAAGTGCAGTCAGCAGTGAAAAGAGATTTGGGAGAGGCGATAGAACGATTGAGAGTTAAATCAGAATCCACACTTGATTATGACACCTACAAGAAACTGAAAGTACGAATAGGCCTCGTAACTCAGAACATTGTCACAGAAGATCGAAATATTGAGAATAAGAGTGCCATTGGATTTGCCTTTTCAGCCTTCATGTTTATGTTTATTATGATATATGGGATGCATGTCATGCGAGGCGTAATTGAGGAGAAGAGCAACAGAATTGTAGAAGTTGTAATCAGTGTTGTGAAGCCCGAACATCTTATGGGCGCAAAAATTGCAGGGATAGGTCTCGTGGGTTTGACTCAAATCCTGGTTTGGGCTCTTCTGTCGTGGCTTCTGTTTTTGGGATTCGGTGTTTATGCTGAAACATCTGGATTGCTCCTCGACCTGATGGGTGAACAGGGCTCTCAAGTCGCATCAACTGACTTTATGACTTTTATTCAGTCGAATGAGGAATTGGGGGTTTTGCTTCAAGTGAATTGGGTAATGATGCTTGGATGGTGCGCATTTTTCTACTTGGCTGGCTTTGCACTTTACGCATCACTGTTCGCGGCAATAGGAGCTGCAGTTGAACAAGAGTCCGATGCTCAATATTTACTTTTGCCTGCAATGATACCGTTGATGTTTAGCTATGTGGTGAACATTTTCATCATTGAATCTCCAGACAGTACACTTGCTACATTTTGTTCTTTCTTCCCTTTTACTTCTCCGATTACAATGATGGTGAAGTTGAGTGTCGGAGTCCCGTGGTGGCATGTTGCCGTAAGCGCCATTATTTTGGTCATGACGGTCCTTCTACTGGTCAAGTTGGCTGGTAAAATATATAGAACGGGTATTTTAATGTATGGAAAAAAGCCAAGCCTAAGAGAGATGGCGCGCTGGCTCATGTATAAAAACAGGTAATGCACTCCCCGGAAGATCTACATAAGAAGGTTAAGTATAGAAGGATAGCCGTGATTGATTGCGGTACAAATACATTTAATTTAAGAATTGTAGATATTCTGCCGGGAGTAGAGAAGGGGTTCAGACCATGGACCAAGGTGTTCAGTCTTAGATTGGCTGTAAGGTTAGGCAAAGGTGGGATAGGAAAGGGTGTGATTAGGCCAGACAGGATTGCGAGAGGACTTGATGCCATTGGTGTCATGAGGGAAGCCATGCGGAATTACCAAACCGATGAGGTCTTCGTGATAGCGACGAGTGCCTTACGTGATGCATCCAACAACAAGGTGTTTACGGAGGGTGTGCAAAAGCTTTATGGTTACCATGTACAGATTATTTCTGGTGCCACTGAAGCATCACTGATTCAAGAAGGGATTGCGCTCACGTATTCTCCTTCAGAAGGCGAAACAGTATTGACATTGGATATCGGAGGAGGGAGTACGGAATGTGTTATTTGGAATCGTCAGAAGGTGGTTTGGGCGAGGAGCTTTGATGTTGGTGTTGCACGATTGCAGGCGCTATTTAAATTATCTGACAGGTTCGGCGAAGACGCTTATGAAAAAATGAAGCCCTATCTTGATGACATGCTCGCACCACTTGCGCTCGCACTCTCGAAGACCAATCCCTCTGTAATTTTAGGTTCGAGTGGGTCATTTGATACTTTTTATTCTCTGACCAAACCTAAATCTAAAAAAGTGTTGAATGCTGGAAAGTATAAAAATGTGGATGATTCAAAACAAAAGATTAAATGTCATCCAAGTGCGGACGTCATCGATGTTAAAAAATTCGATGATTTGGCGGACATTCTAATTAGAAATACACTTAAGGATAGATTAAATATGAGTGGCATGCCTCCTGATAGAGCGGATTTAATTCCCTATGCCTCTGCCATTGTCAAGTGGATTCAAAACGAAACAGAGATTACACACTTCTATAGATCAAAATATGCTGTTAGGGAGGGTGTTTTGGCTAGAATTGTTGGGGGAGATATTGTGACCCCAGGTTTTACTTCAAGTTTGGTTTAAGATATTCTGAGTGTAACTTTCACTAAGTAAAAAATTATGGCACATATCCTAATAATTGATGACGAACGGCCGATACGCGTTAGCCTGAGAGAGATTCTCGAATACGAGGGACATACCATCGATGAGGCAGAAGATGGGGCAGATGGCGTTATTGCAGCTCAGAAAAAGCAATTTGATGTGGTGTTCTGTGACATCAAGATGCCTAAAATGGATGGCATTGATGTTTTAGATATGTTCAAGAAGAAGAATATTCTTGTGCCAGTCATTATGATTTCGGGTCATGGTACCGTTGAAACAGCTGTACAATCTCTTAAAAAGGGTGCGTTCGACTTTATTCAAAAGCCACTTGACTTGAATCGAATTTTATTAACGCTGAAGCACGCGCTAGAAAAAGATGAACTCGAAAAAGAAACGAATCGACTGCGCCGAAAAGTCCACCACAACAAATCTTCCCCCATTGTGGGCGAATCAGCAGCAATAAAAGACCTTCTTGAAATGGTTGATAGGGTTTCCGCGACTGACGCACGCGTATTGATTACGGGCGGGAACGGGTCGGGAAAGGAACTCATAGCGCGCCAACTGCACAACGGAAGTGACAGGAAGCCCAATCCATTCATTGAAGTGAATTGTGCCGCTATTCCTTCTGAATTAATTGAGAGTGAGCTATTTGGTCATGAGAAAGGATCATTTACAAGTGCATTCAAACAAAGGAAAGGTAAATTTGAACTTGCAAATGGTGGGACATTGTTCCTTGATGAAGTAGGGGATATGGGGGTGGACGCTCAAGCAAAAGTTTTAAGAGCACTTCAAGAAAATAAAATTACGCGCGTAGGAGGAGACAAAGACATCCAGGTTGATGTCAGAATTATATCTGCGACGAACAAGGATCTTAAATTTGAGATATCAAAAGGCAGCTTTCGTGAGGATCTGTTCCATCGTCTCGCAGTCATACCCCTCCACGTTCCATCATTGAATGACAGAAGAGAAGATATCCCCTTGCTCGTTTCTCATTTTCTTGAGCTTTTGGCAGAAGATCATGGTCAAGCGATCCCTAAGGTGGATAAAGATGCGTTGCGTCTTATCTGTCAAGCGGATTGGACAGGCAATGTACGTGAATTAAGGAATGTGATGGAGAGATTGTTAATCCTCACTCCTTCAGGGACTTCTATTTCCCGTGAAATTGTCAGTAAATACGCACATTTAACGGCTTCTTAACTGTAAAGTGTTAAAAATCAATATTTAAGAGGCAACCATGACTGTTGTGTCTCGTCTATCTTGTTGGACAACGAATCAATAAGATGAATTAAAATGGATACTTTCACATTACTCGGATTTGAACTTTCTGGCTCTGTGCAGCTGGCCGCAGTTTTTATTGCAATCATTAGTGTCGTCGCAAACATCCTTCTTTTTGTGAAAGCGGATTTGCCTTGGTGGTCCGTATTCGTTCCGTTTTACAACATTATGACCAGTATGAAGTTGATCGGACGTCCCACGTGGCATGCGTTTTTGTTTTTTACACCTGCTGCAATTTATCTTTTCCCAAAAACGATTTTGGAAATTGCGCAAAGTTTTGGGAAGGATAAAATGTCAGACTATATTTTCGCACTGTTCTTTAATGTGTTCTATATTTTGAGTTTAGGTCTTTCTCCTGAGGAAGAATATGTTGGCCCTGTATACAAACGTGTAACATTGAAGACGAATAAAAAATTAAGTGGTACAGAAGATATGAATATCGCTTAATTGCTGTCCCATTTATTCAGAGAGTACACGATGTTCATCTGTCATTTATACGAGCCCTTTAGCCTTGCTGAGGGCTTCTTTTATGCCTTCTGGATAGGTGCCTCCTGCAGAGGCAAACATGGGTTGGCCACCTCCACCCCCTCGGATATATGCGGCCAGTTCTTTCACAATGTCCCCGGCTTTTAATCCTTTTTCAGCAATCACATCATCACTTATTGCAACTGCTATTCCTGCTTTTCCATTGTTTCTTGATGCGAAGACGCCGACAAAGGGTGCGTGTTCGCTTTTAAGTTGGAATGCAAGATCTTTGATTGATTTGGCATCGAGTTTGAGTTCACACGCAATGAAATTAATGCCATTTTTGTGAGTGATTTCCTTGACAAGATCTTCTTTTACATTTCCAGCTTCCTTTCGTTGAAGAACCTCGAGTTCTTTCGTGAGTGTCGCATTGTTCGCAATGAGCTCTTCGACCGATTTGGGAAGATTTTTTGCACCTTTAAAACTTTCTCGTATTTGGCTTAATGAATCCCGTTCGTGATGTGCCAAACTTAATGCGCCCGATCCTGTGACGGCTTCGATTCTTCTTATACCTGCTGCGACAGATGTTTCTGTCGTGATACGAAAAGGCCCAATTGAACCCGTTGCAGGGACATGGATCCCGCCGCAGAGTTCTTTTGAAGATCCAAATCCGATCATTCTCACTGATGTTCCATATTTCTCGCCAAACAACATCATGGCTCCAGCTTTTTTTGCGTCATCTAGTGCAAGATTACGTTTTTCATCAAGAGGGATGTTTGCGAGAATCCTTTCATTGACACGATCTTCAATTTTTCGGACTGTGTCTGATTCAATTTTTTCGAAATGAGAAAAGTCAAAACGAAGGTTTTCTGGTCTTACCAGCGATCCCTTTTGTTCTACATGCGTGCCAAGGATATCTCTAAGTGCCTCATGTAGTAAATGTGTCGCTGAGTGATTCCTAGCAGATGCCAATTGATTTGTAACATTTACGTCTGCTTGGAATGTCGCTTCTGGATCACTGGGAAGTTCATTCAATGAATGAATAATCAGATTGTTCTCCTTTTTTGTATCAATGACATCGTGTTGAGTGTTCCCTGAAATGAGCTGCCCCGTATCTCCTACTTGACCTCCTCCTTCAGGATAGAATGGTGTCTGGTCTAGTACAACTTGATAAGAGACTTGCCCCTTTGCCTCGACTTTTCGATATCGCAATATGTGACAGTCGCATGTTGTATGGTCATAACCTATAAATTCTGTTGTCGCTTCAGATGGTGTAACCTCGACCCAGTCTTCAGTGGATATTTTACCCGCTGAGCGTGAACGCGATTTTTGACCTTCTAGTTCCAAATTAAATCCTTCTTCGTCGACGCTCATGCCACTTTCCGAAGCCATTAAAGCAGTGAGGTCAAATGGGAATCCAAACGTGTCGTAAAGCGCAAAAGCGGTCTTGCCTGAAAGCGTGTCACCAGCACGCATGCCTTTAAGATGTCCCTGTAGCAGTGCGATGCCGTGAGCGAGTGTACGAAGGAAACTCTCCTCTTCTTGTTTGATAACGCGTTCGATAAGTTTATGCTGCGTTTTGAGTTCTGGAAAAGCATCACCAAGCGACAGAATCAATGCGGGTAAAAGTTCATGGATAAATGGTTTGTCAAAGTCTAAGAATGAATATCCGTACCTGATTGCTCGGCGAAGAATTCTACGGATGACATAGCCTGCCCCAGTGTTTGATGGAAGTTGGCCATCACAAATGCTAAATGAAACCGCTCTAATATGGTCTACGATAACACGAAAAGCAACATCATTCGGATTGTCTCCCGACGTGTATTTTTTTCCACATAATTCAGAAAGTTTATTTAAAAGTGGACTGAATACGTCAGTGTCGTAATTGCTTTTTTTGCCTTGAATAGCCATGGCAAGTCGCTCAAAACCCATTCCAGTATCCACGTGTTTGTTTGGCAGAGGAACGAGACTTCCATCTGACATTCGATTAAACTCCATAAAGACGAGATTCCAAATTTCGACGACCTGTGGATGGTCCTTATTCACGAGCGTTGCTCCATCTATGGTGTTTTTTTCTTCATCAGATCTGAGGTCAATGTGGATTTCGCTGCATGCGCCACATGGTCCTGTTTCTCCCATTTCCCAGAAATTGTCCTTTTTATTGGCGGGTAAAATCCGGTCTTCACTCAGATGCTTCTTCCAATATTTAAGCGAATCAGAATCAAGGTCTAAGTTGTCATTCTTGTCTCCTTCAAATACAGTCACGTAAAGGTCAGCTTTGTTGAGTTTGTATCTCTCGGTGAGGAGCTCCCATGCCCAATCTATCGCATCCTCTTTAAAGTAATCCCCGAATGACCAATTCCCCAGCATCTCGAACATGGTGTGGTGGTATGTGTCGACGCCGACTTCTTCAAGGTCATTGTGTTTTCCACTTACTCTCAGACACTTTTGTGTGTCCGCGAGTCGTTTGTGAACAACAGGGCTGTTTCCAAGAAATAAATCTTTGAATGGGTTCATTCCTGCATTTGTGAACATCAAAGTAGGATCATCCTTAATGACCATAGGGGCTGACGGGATGATTTTGTGATTTTTTTCAGCAAAAAAGTCCAAAAATGTTTTACGAATTATGCGAGATTCCATGAGTCTTATTTGAGTTTGTGAAATTAATCAATACTCATCTGTCAAAAATGCACGAAATTTGCAACTTATGAGCCGCTTTAAAAATTCAAAATTCAACCCCGAATCCCTTCAGATAGAAGAGGTTCCATTTGTATTTAAGGACTACGTCTTGTGGTCCTTACGTAAGGTAGGGTGGATTTTAATTGTGGGAACCGCTTCTATTTTGCTTTTCGATTACGCTTTTGACTCCCCAAAAGATAGAGCTATGGAGCGTGAAATTTCGTTTCTGGAGCGTGAAATTTCTGGGCTTGAGGGTGATTTAGATGAAGTTGTAGATGTATTAAACGATTTGGAGGTGCGAGATGACGCTATTTACAGAACGGTTTTTGGTGCGGAACCCTATCCTGAGCATCGACGTAATCCAGGTGTGGGAGGCGCAGATCGTACACGCGCGTTAAGAGGCTACGACCATACCGATGAGATGGCGAGTCTTCAGATTAAGATGTCAGAAGTCCAAAGACGTTTGGTTGCTCAAAGTAGATCTTTTGACGAAGTGATGGAACTTGCTTCGACACACGAAGATCGATTGCAGTCAATCCCAGCAATTCAGCCTGTTAGAAATGACGATCTTAAAAGAATGGCCAGTGGATGGGGATACCGATTTCACCCTATTTACAAAGTCAGAAAATTTCATTATGGCATGGATTTTTCGGCGCCGACAGGCACAGAAATTTTCGCAACTGGAGATGGTGAAGTTGTGAAGGTTAGAATGTCATATACAGGGTATGGTAGACATGTGGTGATACGACATGGATTTGGCTATGAAACACTATACGCGCATATGAGTCGAGCGATTGTAAAAAAGGGCCAGAAGGTAAAACGAGGTGAAATAATCGGTCTTGTCGGAAATACGGGCACTTCCGTTGCGCCTCATGTGCACTATGAAGTGAGCAAGGATGGGGAGAAAGTAAATCCTGCGCATTATTATTTTAACGACCTCACTGCCGAGCAATATGAGCAGATGCTGAAAAATGCAGAGGTGTCACATCAATCTTTTGACTAAGAAGTGATAAATTATTGTGGTTTTTAATTTAGGTTTGCTAGGTTGATAATTAAGTCACTATCTTGCTGCACCTCATGCCATTAAACAAGCCCATCCAAAAGCAATACTTCAGTATATCTGAAGTCGCCAGCACGTTAGGTGTCAATGCGTCGCTTTTGAGGTTTTGGGAAAAGGAGTTCACACAGATTAAGCCCAAGACGAATGCCCGCGGCAAGCGGTCGTATACTTTAAATGACATCGAAATTATTCGGTCAGTATATGTTCTAGTGAAGGAGAAGGGGTTTACGTTGGATGGCGCGCGTAATGCCCTAAAAGCAAGAAAGGGTATGGGTGCTGAGATTGCGAATGAAGCAAGATTGGCTGCTCAGGTAAAGCGGTCATCTGCAGAAAAGAAAGCCCTCGAAACACCTGCCATAAAAGAAGAGAATCGAAAGGAGGCTGTCAAAAGGTTGAAAAAAATCCGTGCCGAACTTTTAACGCTCAGAGCAGAAATCAAGTCATAGTTAGACCATCTGCATCCGAATTCATTATTGCACTATGTCTGTTTGTCAAGATGGTTTTTTACGTAATCCACGATTCCGTCTTCTAATTCCGTAAATTTAGTGGTGTACCCAGCATCTCTTAATTTGGATAAATCAGCTTCCGTGAAATACTGATAGGTGTCCCTGATATCTTGAGGTGTATCAATGAAAACAATGTTTGGTTCACGGCCCATCGCATAGAATGTCGCCTTGACTAAATCTAAGAAGGTTCGCCCTTTTCCAGATCCAAGATTGTATAGTCCACTTTTTACTGTCAGTCGGTGATGCATCATGTACATACACACATCACAAACGTCATCCACGTACACAAAGTCTCTCGTTTGATGCCCGTCTTGATACTCTTCCCTGTGTGATCGAAACAGTTTCATTTGACCTGTTTCATTGACCTGCCTGTAAGTGTGAAGGACTACTGAAGCCATTCGGCTTTTGTGATTCTCGTTGGGTCCAAAAACATTGAAGAATTTTAATCCAGAATAAAAATATGGAGATCGACTTTGCTGCAATGCCCACTTGTCGAAATCATTTTTAGACTTTCCATAGGGATTTAAGGGTTTGAGATCTTCGACAATGTCATGGGTGTCAGAATAGCCTAATGCGCCATCTCCATAAGTGGCTGCAGAACTTGCGTAAATCAGGGCAATCCCAAATTCCACACACAGGTTCCATATCTCTTTTGAGTAATTTAAGTTAAGCGTGTTAAAAATCTCAACGTCCTGTTCTGTTGTATCGGTCCGAGCCCCCAAATGGAAAATAAACTGAACTTGATTTTCGTTATCTCTTAACCATTTCGGAAACTCCGTTCTTTCCACCTTTTGGTTGCATTTTATGTGATGGTAGTTGACGGCTTTATCGGCTCTAGAGAAATCATCCACCAACACCAAATCGTTGTAATTATGGAGGTTAAGTCTCTCAGCTAACCTGCTGCCAATAAATCCAGCTGCTCCTGTAACGATTATCATAAATGTAAAGGTATAACCTCTATCTTTGTAGTTAGCAATGCAAGATACATCTATGAGTAAAAAAACAGTTTATATAAGCCGAAGAGCTAGATTTAATGCTGCTCACAAGCTTTACAATCCTGATTGGAGCGATGAGAAAAATCACGAGGTCTTTGGTAAGTGTGCAAATGCAAATTGGCATGGTCATAATTATGAACTCCATGTAACAGTCAAGGGTGTGCCAAATGAAGATACAGGGTATTGTATGGACATGAAAACGCTGTCGGACCTCATTAAAGAATTTGTAGAAGAGCCCTTAGATCATAAAAATTTGAACCTTGATGTTCCTTGGATGAAAGGTAAACGGGCTTCCACAGAAATTTTGATTATAGAAATTTGGAATCAATTAGAAAAGCCTATTCAAGAACACAATTGCGCTTTACACAAGATTAGATTATACGAAACTGAAAACAATTATGCCGACTATTTTGGAGGCAATTAAACTATGAAGTTCCTAAAAGACTCAATGCAATACGATAATGATTATAAGCCGACCAAGAAAGAAATAGCAAACTTTCCAGACCTTCAAAATGGTCCGTCGTCACAAATAAATGGATCAAAAGTGGAGATTCAACAAGTTGGAGTCCATAATTTTAGATTGCCTCTTAAATACAAAACCAGAGATGGTAAAACGATAGAATTAGAGACGAAAGTGACAGGAACAGTGTCTCTTGAATCTCATAAAAAAGGCATTAATATGTCTCGAATAATGAGATCGTTTTATGAATATAAAAATGATTTTTTTGGTATTGATTGCTTGGAGAAAATTTTATTGACTTTTAAAGAGAAATTACCTGCTTTTAATGCTAAGATTATACTTAAGTTTTCTTATCCAATATCTCAATCTTCTTTGCGCTCAGACCTTAATGGGTATCAATATTATGATGTCAGTCTTTGTGGTGAGCTTAATAAAAATGGTGAGTTTAAGAAAACTCTAGATTTTGATTTTGTATATTCTTCTGCCTGCCCTTGTTCATATGAGCTTAGTGAATATGCCAAATCATCAAGAAATAGGTTGGCAGTCCCGCATTCTCAACGATCTGTAGCGAGAATTTCTGTAGAATTTGACGAAGATTTATGGATAGAGGATTTACAAAATACCTGTAAAAATGCACTTCAAACTGAAACGCAAGTTATGGTGAAGCGTGAAGACGAAATGGCATTTGCTGAACTAAACGGTGCGTATCTTAAATTCGTAGAAGATGCTGTGAGATTACTTTATGAACAACTCATAAAAGATCGAAGAATAAAAGATTTCAGAATTATCTGCTCTCATCAAGAGTCGTTACATTCTCATGATGCTATCTCTGTCTTATTGCCGCCAGAGAGTCAGTTTTCTCCTGATATATCTCATGATATTTGGTCAAGTTTAATCCATAGATCATAGCTTAGATTCATTAATATTTGATACCATGAATAAAAATAATCCAAACGCTTCTCAAGAACCACCTAGAATTTTTGAAGAGTCCGTCAGTTTTAACCATGAAGCTTCTACAGCCCTGGCTAAAAACTTTGTAGCAAACGTTTTCTCATGGATGGTTGTGGGACTACTGATCACCGGTTTTGTTGCCAGTTATGCTGCCTCTTCTGGACTGTATGCGCAGTTGGTGGGGTCTGGTGGTCTAATGATGTGGGTTATTATGCTTTCTCCTTTTGCGTTCATCATTGCGATGAATGCAGGTTTGCAAAAATTCAGTGCAACAACCTTGACCGTGCTTTTCCTCGCCTTTTCTGGTGTGATGGGTCTTTCTTTAAGCTCAGTATTTCTAGTGTATTCACTGGGTTCTATTACTCAGGTTTTTCTGATTACTGCAGGGACTTTTGCCGTGATGGCATTTGCAGGCTACACCACGAGTATGGATTTGAGTAAGCTAGGTTCTCTCCTCTTTATGGCGCTGATTGGAATCATCATTGCATCCATCGTCAATTTCTTTATGCAAAGCTCGATGATGGATTTTATCATAAGTGTCGGCGGAGTTCTCGTTTTTACAGGATTGGTGGCATATGATACGCAACGTATCAAGCGCATAGGCGCAGGAGTGGAGTATGGCTCATCAGGAGCTACAAAGCTTGCGATTTTAGCAGCAGTATCTCTGTATCTCAACTTCGTCAATCTGTTTTTATTTCTTCTGCGTCTTTTAGGCAGCCGCGATTAGATTCAGAAATGTCTTATTGAATCATAATTCTTGACGTCGCCAGCCTCGCTTCATTGTTTTCTAGACTTATGACGTAGGGACCTGCAGGCAACATAGATGCCTGAAAGAAGAGTTTGGTTTCGCCAAAGAAGAGCATGCCGTCATGAATCACGTCAACTGTCCTTCCCAAAGCATCTATTAATAGAACTTTCACGTTTGCATCTTGTTTAAGATGAACGGGGATACATGTTAGTGCTGAGGCAGGGTTTGGGTATGCAGGCGCAAAAGCACCAATGTGAGAAGCACTGTAGTTGTCAATACCAGAAATTGTAATTTCTCCAACATGGAAAGTCCACCATCCTTCAGGAGCAGGCATAGGACGTGACCCTATTTTTCCGGACTCAGCAATTCCAGTGATATAGTAGAATACATCTGAATCTTCTTCAGCGGAAGGAATCTCTGCGATCCAATTCTCACCATCTCCGGTGTCGCTCATCGAGACTTCTGTCCAAGGTCCATTTGGATTGTCGGAATAGAATAAATTTGCTTGGATAATTCCGGACCGATGGCTCAAATAGGCCTCAACAGAATAGGGGACAGTGGTGTTCTCAGTGTCAGGAAGCGGAAGGTGACTTATGATTAATGGGTCTTCTACGGATACGGAATGCGTGATACAATGAATCGCACCGCTCGATGCAATAATACTTTCTGAGCCATCGCAATCAATACCGATGATTTCGTACCCCGGCATTGCTTCTTCCCAGATTCGAATAGCTGTAGTATCGTATTGTTCATAATAGGTAGGAAGCAGGATTTTCTCATTCACGAATACCGCATTGCTGTAGGTTTCGTACCACCCTCCGGTGTTTGGGTATCCTCCCCCCAATTGTGGCGGGCTAGGGATTCTCACAATGTCAAACGGTGTCCCCCATTTTGTTGTGTAATTCGAGAGGACGTAATCGATGTTGGCATTTATTTGTGGTCCATCAGCGACACCTTCCGGATACTCTGACACCAACAACGTGCTTTCGTCCAGAAGCTTCATGTGCATGTCGATGTGATGGATGCCATCGTAGGGTAGTGTAGGCATTTTTATAAGCGTATGAACCCCCATAAAGTCTTCTAAGATCCCCTCAATTTCTTCGGTTGTGTGGTTTGGATAGGTGGTCCACCAAGTACTTCCACCTTGATTTTCATCAAGAATTAGCTCAGATTCAAAAGCGGTTCCAAATCCGTCACTCATCCAATTGCCTCCCGTATTCATGAGGTTATATGGTTCGGCTGTCGTGCTGTATACTTCAAGACCGAGGTGGTCGGCCAAGACATCGGGAATAAGGTCATCATCGGGTCGGGGACGGTTGTACAGCCAGTCGACCAAGATTCGGTCGTCATTCCATGATCCATACACGGTATTTGCACCATAGTCTCTAATCCAGATGGTGTTTAAATCCGCTTGGACAATATCGACGTTATTCAAACTCAGGGAACCTCCACAAGATCCGCTTGTAAGGTAGTTGGATGTTGAGCCAGGGTTTTCTGTAAATACGACGACTCTACATTCTGAGACAGAAGCCGCCACGATTTGCTTAAGGATACAGGGATAACCTTCCCACGCAATTGTCAAGACCTCGATTTCCTCCCATTCTGCAGCGGTTCTTAATTCAGAGAATGGTGGTGGCGTTTCTATGCCCCGGCTTGAAATAGGTTGAGATATGCCATTGTTTTCAATATATTCTCTTTCTTCAGCCCTCACTTCATTGGCCCAAACAGGTGGTGATGTTTGTTGCGCAAACGATTTGGCAAAGCAAAGAATAACCAAAAACAATAAGGTGCTTATTCGAATGAATGAAAGGCGTAATAGCATAGTTTATAAATGAGGTTCAACAATACAGGTGATGTAAAGTTAGTTTAAGATCTTATTAAGTAAAGCTGCGTTGAGGGTATGGGTTCCTTCTGGTTCGTGAAGGTTTAGGTCTAAACCCAAAGGCTTCAGTAAATTGATGTCTACTTTAAAAGCGTCTTGAGTATAATATTCGTCATTTTCCGGACGTATAATATGTATTTCTTTTAAACGATTATTCAAATTTGGAGGTGATGTAACCCATTCCGGGGGAAGTTGTCCCGAAGCAAATATTAAGGTGTCTATCTCCGCACCATGAGCGCTCCACCTTGCTGCAGTTGCAACACCTTGTGAAAACCCGATTAAAGTGACAGGGGTTGTTTCGGGTATTTCTAGGGATTTTAACCAAAAAGTCAAATATGCGATTTGGTCAGTGATTTCTTGTTGCCTGTTGTCACGGGTCATCCAAGATGCGCCGACTCTGCCATTTGTTCCGTGAATGTAAAATTTACTCAGTCCTTCAGGTGCGCAAAGACATCTCCCAGGCGCTTCTAAAGATTGCAAGGAATTCAGCATATAGGAGGGGTGTTGTCCATAGCCGTGTAGAATAACAATGATTTCGTTGCTGTTCTTCGGAGATTCTCCAATGTGAAACCATCTCGCAGAACGCGTCACCTCGAGGGTGTGAGACTTGACATTTTCAGGGAGTGGGTACTTAAGTTTAGGGTCCAATTTCGTTTTGAATATAAGATTATCTTCAGTAAGTGATGTCCAAAGTGGTCGTCTCAAACGCGACACAGAAAACAGAGTCTGAGATTGCAAGATCTTCTTCTCCTGATTGATCTATGTATAGGTATGGCATCCATTCATTCCCAGGAAGAATACAGTTGAAAAGGGTGTCAATTGAAGGGCCTTCAAACACCATCCACTCCGTTCCACAAGTCGTATACTGATTGAAATCTTCTGTAAATCTAAATCGAAGCTTGTCCAATTCAGCTGAAGGTGCTTGGTTTGTAATATGCACACTTATCGCTGCGCTTGGTAGGGTTTCTAAATCGATGTGAACTGGAATGTCCGGTGAGAAATCATCAGGATTAATGTCTTGTGAAATACCAAACCAACCTTCTTTATTGACACTCAGTCGGTATTCTAACGCGCTCTTTCTGGGGAACGAAATGGTGAAGAACCCTGCGTTATCTGTGGTAGTGGTTCCAGCTGTCTCGAAAAACCCGTTCAGCACACCATTTTCAAGCACTTGCTCTTCCATTTCAATGTCGAAACCTACGCAAGGCAATCCCGTCGCTTTTTCCACGACCGTACCTTCCACAATATAGGTGTTCGCGCACTCATTCCTACAACACCCTGATACAACAACTGTGACAATTGCTGTGGCGATTAAATCATATAATTTCATATAATTTCAAGTTTAGCAAATTTCAGAAGGAGCTGTTTTTGGCCAGCTGAAGGAAAGAAAATGGTGGCTTTCAAATTGGGTTCTTCCCCTTCAACCTTCAATACTTTCCCTTTGCCAAACTTGGCGTGTTTCACTGTGATACCTTCCGAAATAAGTGGTTTGCCCGATGGCGTTTGGCGATCCGTCGCCCCAAGAGGAGCGTCAGTATGTTGAGTTGTCTTCTCTTGAGGTGACGGTCCTTGAGATAAATCAACCTTCTTCAGGTTACGTCCACCGATACTGGGCGTGACGGCTTTTTTACTCCATCCGGCAGATGGGCGCCCTTCATTTGTGCCAGTTCTTCTGGTTGAATATTCTGAACTCGTTAATCCTGCTGGCTGAATAATATATTGCTCATCTATTTCATCTAAGAATCGGCTTGGATCTCCTTGGTGCAATTGTCCCCATTTGAATCTCGTTGTCGCATATGATAATGTACAGCTTTCGCAGGCTCTTGTGATCGCGACATAGAAAAGCCGTCTTTCTTCTTCAAGGTCTTCCCGAGAGTCCATAGATCTTTGACTTGGGAACAGATTTTCTTCCATTCCAACGATATTCACATGCTTGAATTCCAAGCCTTTTGCGGCGTGAATTGTCATGAGAGAGATCTTATTCGTGTCGTCGTCGTCTTTGTCAGCATCTGTTAATAAGGCGACATCAAGTAAAAAGTCAGAAAGTGTTCTAACTGCATCGGGGTTTTCAGGGTCTGGTTGTTCGCTGAATGCTTGCAGACCGTTGAGGAGTTCCTGAATGTTGTCATATCGCGCAACACCCTCAGGGGTCTTGTCGGTATACAATTGATGAACAATCCCTGATCGCTTGGCGATTTGCAATCCCAAAGCATGCGCGGTTTGGTTCTCCATATCAGCAGAAAAACCCTTCATCATTTCAGTGAAATCAACGACTTTTGACCAGGCTGCTTTTTTAATTGATGCGGGTTGTTCACCCAGAGTCATCAAATCATACACCCCCATATCTCTTTCTCCTGCAGCGGAAAATAATCTGTCCAACGTTGTATTTCCGACCCCTCTTGCGGGATAATTAATGATACGCCTTAATGCTTCGTCGTCCCTTGGGTTTGCCGTAAGTCGAAAGTATGCAATCAAGTCTTTGATCTCTTTTCTTTGATAGAAACTCTGTCCCCCGAAGATCCGATATGGGATATTGATTTTCCTTAAGCTCTCCTCAAAAGATCTCGACTGTGCGTTTGTTCGATATAGAATGGCAAAGTCTCCGTACTCACATTGTGTGATGCCCCGAGTTTCAAAGATGTGGTTTGCGACAAATCGTCCTTCGTTATTGTCGCTATTTGCCCTGTGAATCTTTATTTTCTCTCCTTCCGAGTTTGCCGTCCAAACCTCTTTTTTGATTTGGTTTTTATTAATTGCGATTACAGAGTTCGCTGCATTGACAATCATCTTCGTTGACCTATAGTTTTGCTCCAGTTTGTAGGTCGCCGTATCTGGATAATCCTTTTTAAAGTTCAGGATATTTTGAATACTCGCGCCTCTAAATCCATAGATGGACTGTGCATCATCTCCTACCACACAGATGTTTTCATGTGCAGCAGCAAGTTGTTTGATAATAAGATATTGTGCATAATTGGTATCCTGATACTCGTCTACTAAAATGTATTGGAATCGATGCTGATACTTGTGAAGTAAGTCAGGGAAATCTCTCAGCAATACGTTCATTTTGTAGAGTAGATCATCAAAGTCCATCGCACCTGCTCGAAAGCACCTGATCTCATATGCTTTAAAGACATCTGCGATTCTAGGTTTCCCAGCTTGTTTGTCTTCAGCTTGTATTTCGACATGATTCAGATAATGTGCGGCGTTAATTAAGTTGTTCTTCGCACCCGATATTCTATTTGCAACCGCTGCTACCTTATATACCTTATCGTCAAGACCCAATCCCTTGATAATATCTTTAATTAACGCTCTGCTGTCTTGGCTATCATAGATTGTAAAATTATGCGGATAATTAATTCGATCGCTTTCGATGCGAAGAATCCGCGCAAAGATGCTGTGGAATGTTCCCATCATTAAGTGTCTTGCTTCATTGTCTCCGACAACCTTGCCTATTCTTAGCTTCATTTCTTTGGCTGCCTTATTTGTAAAGGTCAAGGCCAAAATCGAGAACGGATCTATTCCTTTGCTCATAAGGTTAGCAATACGGTAGGTAAGCACTCGGGTCTTGCCACTTCCCGCACCAGCGATTACCATCATCGGCCCTCCTAAGTGCTCAGCAGCTGCTTTTTGGGGGGTATTTAAATCGTTTAGAAATTCCACAGTGCGAAGTTAAGTGTTGTGCTATTCAGGAGGAAGTGAAGTACCCTTTATCATTGCCAATTAAAAAGTGCTCTAATCTTGTTGGATTTAATAGAAAATGTTATACTTTTGCGTCCCCATTAAAAATTGGGGAAGTCTTTTTTATGCACATTTAATAACGCTAACCGTTACGATGCCTACAATACAGCAGCTAATACGAAAAGGCCGGTACACAAAGCCGGTAACAAGCAAGTCCGCAGCCTTGGACTCATGTCCGCAACGTCGTGGGGTTTGTGTTCGTGTTTATACAACAACTCCGAAGAAGCCTAACTCAGCAATGAGGAAAGTTGCTCGTGTGCGCTTAACTAACGGAAACGAAGTGAACGCATATATAGGAGGTGAAGGACACAATCTACAAGAACACAGTATTGTGTTGGTTCGTGGAGGACGTGTGAAAGATTTACCAGGTGTTCGTTACCACATTGTTCGTGGTGCACTCGATACAGCTGGTGTTGATGGACGTACTCAGAGTCGTTCTAAGTACGGAGCAAAAAGACCTAAGAAGAAGTAATTAACTGAACTATGAGAAGGAAAGTAGCCAAAAAGCACCGCGTCCTCCCGGATCCAAAATTCGGAGATGTTCAAGTAACTGTTTTCGTTAACAGTTTGATGAAGGACGGAAAGAAGAGTACAGCCTTTAAGATTTTCTACAGCGCGATTGATCAAGTGGCTGAAAAGTCTGGTGAAGACGGTGTAGAGCTTTTTAAGAAGGCACTTGAAAATGTGACTCCTGGAGTAGAGGTAAGAAGCCGTCGTGTTGGTGGAGCCACTTTCCAGATACCTACCCCTATCCGTGATGGTAGAAAGAACAGCCTCGCAATGAACTGGCTTATAAGCTTTGCCCGCAAGCGCAATGAAAAGTCAATGGCTCATCGTTTGGCTGCAGAGATTATCGCCGCCGCTAAAGAAGAGGGAGCAACTTTCAAAAAGAAAGAAGACACCCACCGTATGGCTGAGGCAAACAAAGCATTCGCTCACTTCCGTTTCTAATTATTATGGCAAAAAGAGACCTCAACCTAACAAGGAACATCGGCATTATGGCCCACGTAGATGCCGGTAAAACGACATGTACGGAGCGTATCCTATACTATACCGGAATTTCACACAAGATTGGTGAGGTTCACGATGGTGCAGCTACGATGGATTGGATGGAGCAAGAGCAAGAACGAGGAATTACAATTACATCTGCTGCAACGACATGTTTTTGGGAATTCAATGACATTGAGCACAGAATAAATATTATTGACACCCCTGGTCACGTTGATTTCACTGTTGAGGTTGAGCGATCATTGAGAGTGTTGGACGGCGCTGTGGGTCTTTTTTGTGCAGTTTCAGGAGTGGAGCCGCAGTCAGAGACAAACTGGTCGTTGGCTGATAAATACAACGTTCCACGTATCGGATTCGTCAACAAGATGGACCGCTCAGGTGCGGACTTCTTTAATGTGGTCACTATGATCCGTGAGATGCTTGGCGCAAATCCAGTCCCTCTTCAAGTTCCTATTGGCGCAGAAGAAACATTTCGTGGTGTTGTTGACTTGGTTCAAAACAAAGCGTTTGTTTGGAACGAAGAAGACATGGGTATGACTTGGGATGAGATTGCGATTCCTGAAGATCTGGTTGAGACCGTTACTGAGTGGCGTGAAAAACTGATCGAATCAGTAGCTGAGCAGGACGATACGCTTATGGAAAAATACTTTGAGGATCCAGACAGCTTAACGCAAGACGAAATTCATGCTGCGATTCGTAAAGCAACCATTTCAATGGATATTACACCCATCATGTGTGGGTCTGCGTTTAAGAATAAGGGCGTACAAACCATGCTTGACGGTGTAATGAGATACCTTCCATCACCTTATGATGTCGGGTCTATCGTAGGTCATGATCCAGATGACGAAGAGAAAGAAGTGAAACGCTTGCCTGATCCAGCAGAGCCTTTTGCTGGTTTGGCATTCAAAATCGCAACAGATCCTTTCGTAGGTCGTTTGTGTTTTGTTCGTGCCTACTCGGGTACACTTCCTGCTGGATCATACGTTAAGAACACGCGTTCGGATAAGAAGGAGCGTATTTCTCGAATTTTTCAAATGCACTCAAACAAGCAGAATCCGATTGATACATTGGAGGCTGGTGATATAGGTGCTGTAGTAGGTTTTAAGGATATCCGTACGGGTGATACATTATGTGCACAAGAAGCTCCTATTGTTCTCGAGTCGATGTCATTTCCTGATCCGGTGATTGGTATTTCAATTGAGCCTAAGTCGCAAGCTGATCTTGATAAATTATCAAATGGTCTTGCGAAGCTTTCTGAAGAGGATCCAACGTTTACAGTGAAGAGTGATGATGAAAGCGGACAAACCATTATCTCTGGTATGGGTGAGCTTCATCTTGAGGTTCTCATTGATCGTCTTCGTCGTGAATTCTCTGTAGAGTGTAACGAGGGCCAGCCCCGAGTTGCATATAAAGAGGCAATCTTCTCTGAGATTCAGCACCGTGAAGTATATAAGAAACAATCTGGTGGTCGTGGAAAATTCGCTGATATCAGTGTGATTGTTGGACCTGCTACCGATACGTCGAAAGATGGATTAGAATTTCAAAGTTCTGTCAAGGGCGGAAACGTTCCTCGAGAGTTTATTCCAGCAGTAGAGAAAGGATTCAAAACCGCCATGATAAATGGAGTGTTGGCTGGATTCCCAATGGACAGTTTACGAGTTGAGTTATTGGATGGAAGTTTCCACCCTGTTGACTCGGATGCAATTTCGTTTGAGCAAGCTGCAAAGTTTGCTTACCGAAATGCGATTAAACAGTGTACACCAAAGATTCTTGAACCCATTATGGCTCTTGAGGTTGTTACACCTGAAGAAAACATGGGTGATTGTATTGGTGACCTTAACAAACGTCGTGCGATGATAGAAGGTACTGACGAACGTTCTGGCAAGACAGTGATTAACGCAAAAGTTCCTCTTTCTGAGATGTTCGGATACGTTACAGACCTTCGAACTTTAACTTCAGGTCGTGCAACATCTAGTATGTCTTTCAGTAATTATTCTGAGGCACCTAGAAATGTTCAAGAGAGAGTTATAGAAGAAGCCCAAGGTTAATATAGAGGAACGTCATGACACAAAAAATCCGCATAAAACTCAAGTCATTCGACCATAATTTGGTTGACAAATCGGCTGAGAAAATAGTTAAAACTGTAAAATCTACAGGTGCTGTAATTAGCGGGCCTATACCCCTACCTACGCACAAAAGAATATTTACTGTTCTACGATCACCTCACGTAAATTCAAAGGCGCGTGAACAGTTTGAACTTAGCAATTACAAGCGACTTATCGACATATACAGTTCTTCATCGAAGACAGTAGATGCTCTTATGCGTTTGGAGCTGCCAAGTGGAGTCGAAGTTGAAATTAAAGTCTGACGGTAGACATTGTCTATTTAAAGTCTATTTAAAATAATAAACGAAAATGCCTGGATTAATAGGGAAAAAAGTAGGAATGACCAGCATCTACGGTGCCTCTGGGAAGAATATCCCATGCACGGTGTTAGAAGTAGGTCCTTGCGTAGTTACGCAAGTACGTACCCTCGAGAGGGATGGCTATACAGCTGTCCAACTCGGTTTTGGTGAGCGCACCGAAAAGAGCACTTCTAAAGCTCTGCAAGGTCACTTCAAGCGTGCAGGTGTTTCACCTAAGCGTAGCTTGGTAGAATTTAAGAGTTTTACGAATGAACTCCAATTGGGTGATACAGTCAAGGTTGAGGATGTATTTAATGAAGGAGAGTTCGTAAGTGTCATAGGAACTTCTAAAGGAAAAGGTTTCCAAGGGGTTGTTAAGCGTCACGGTTTTGCTGGTGTAGGTCAAGCTACACACGGTCAACATAACCGTTTACGTGCACCTGGTTCTATTGGTGCAGCTTCATATCCAGCGCGTGTATTCAAAGGAATGCGTATGGCTGGTCAAATGGGAAATGCACGTGTCACCATCGAAAATTTAGAAGTTCTGAAGGTGATGCCCGAAGAAGGTGTTCTTGTTGTGAAAGGTGCAGTTCCTGGTCACAAAGGTGCTACTGTAGTAATCCGTAAGCCACAAGCATTATGAAAATAGACGTATACACAAGCAAAGGCGCGAAGTCTAAGAAAAGTGCTGAGCTCAATGATTCTGTTTTCGGAATCGAGCCAAATGATCACGCTATCTACTTGGATGTGAAGCGTTACCATGCTGGACAAAGGCAGGGAACGCACGATACACTTCATCGTGGTATGGTTTCAGGTTCTACGCGAAAGATTAAGAAACAAAAAGGTACTGGAACAGCGCGTGCTGGTTCTATCAAAAATCCATTGTTCCGCGGTGGAGGTAATACTTTCGGTCCTGAGCCAAGAGATTACACGATTCACCTTAATTCTAAGTTAAAGAAGTTAGCGCGTCGCAGTGCTTTGAGCTACAAAGCGAAGGACGATGGCATTATGGTCGTTGACAGCATCAAGCTAAATGCGCCTAAGACCAAAGACTTTTTATCTGTGATGGTCAATCTGAAGCTAGACGATAAGAAGACTTTAACCGTTCTTCCTTCTCTAGATGATAATGTTTACCGTAGTTGCCGAAATTTGCCAAAGCATCGCGTGATGCTCGCATCAGATTTAAGTACTTACGATATTATGAACTGTACGAACCTTTTGTTCGTAGATAATGCCCACGAGGTTCTCGAGGGATTGCTAAAGTGATATCTGCTATGAAAGAAATCCTAATCAAGCCCCTCATAACTGAGAAAATGTCTGCCGATACTGAGCGGACAAACAGCTACGGCTTCGTAGTTTCTCTCGGTGCAAATAAGATCGAGATTAAAAAAGCGATCGAAAAAGAGTACAACGTCACTGTTACGAAAGTCCGCACGCTTCGTGTAGATGGAAAAGCAAAACAACGTTTCACTAAAACCGGTGTCGTTAAAGGCCGCACTAATTCTTATAAAAAAGCATTAGTAAGCATTGCTGAAGGCGAGAACATCGATTTCTACGACAACATTTAATATGGCACTCCGTAAATTCAATCCCATAACGCCAGGTATGCGTCACAGAGTTCTCTCAAATTTTTCTGAGCTCACGACTGACACGCCACATAAGCCGTTACTTGAGTCAATCAAGAAATCTGGTGGTCGTAATGATACTGGTAAGATGACTATGCGTTACCGTGGAGGTGGACATAAGCGTCGTTACAGAGTCATTGACTTTAAGCGTAACAAGCATATGGAAGCTACTGTACTCACAGTAGAATACGATCCAAACCGCACGAGTCGCATTTGTCTTGTAGAATATACAGACGGTGAAAAGAGATATATCATTGCTCCTGAAGGTTTAACGCCTGGGATGAAAATCCATTCAGGAAAAGATGCATTGCCTAAAGTAGGACATGCGATGTACCTCTCGGATATTCCACTCGGTACGATCATCCACAACATTGAATTGCATCCTGGAAAAGGAGCTTGTATTTCACGTAGTGCTGGATCTTACGCTCAGCTTGCTGCGCGTGACGGTAAGTTTGCCATCATTAAGCTTCCAAGTGGTGAAACCAGAATGATCAAAATTACTTGTTTGGCTGTTATAGGTTCCGTTGGGAATTCAGAACACAATCTTCAGGTAAGTGGTAAAGCTGGACGATCTCGCTGGTTAGGGCGTCGTCCAAGAGTACGTGGTGTAGTTATGAACCCAGTCGATCACCCAATGGGTGGTGGTGAAGGAAAATCATCAGGTGGACATCCAC
>CAJXHE010000017.1 GCA_913051865.1 uncultured Flavobacteriales bacterium | reverse complement strand
CGTGTCATTCTTGATTTACATCGTCATAAATAACGCGTGCGAATAATTTCTAAATGATGCTGCTCATGTCCTGTAATTAGACGCGCCATTTGTCCTACTTCTACATGAAGTCCATTGAAATGCGCTTGTCGCTTAAGCTGTTCAGCATTGAAACCATTAAACATCAATATTGTCCCCTTTCTTATGTAATTGTATTCTTTGATAAAAAGGTCTTTTGTTGCGTGGTTTTCATCAACGTTTTCCGCAAAAACAGTGTGGTCATATCCGGGTAATTCGCACTTTTGGCCACGGGCAAAGCACAATGCACGATAACACATGATGCGCTCAGTATCAAGTAGATGATAAAACAATTGTCCCATACTCCACTTGCCATCATCATACGCATATTTCCATTGATCATCATCTAGGTTCGACACCAATTCTAGCACTTCCTGTCCACTGTTTTGTAGTGCATCCCAAACAACTTCATCCTTGACCTTTGAGATGTAATAGTCAAAATACTCACTAAAATTATGTTTTCTCATGTCTGCATGAATAGGAAATAAGTGTTGATGGTAAGTGTGAAATAAAAACCAATTGAGACGTCATCTCAAGCCTCTCTTTACCTTAAAACAACTTTTTCTCTCTGTATTGAGGTGATATTAAGATCTGAGGAGCGAGAGATAATAGTGAATAGACCTGAAGATTGGAGAGGGACAAGTTTGGTTTGTCCTGAAAAAAGCGGCAAATAAGTAACGAGCCTACCCCTGCTATCAAAAATTTGACAGGTCGTGTTTTCCAAACCATGCAACTCAATCTGATGAGAGCCAGATGAATATGTATACTTAAAGAGCTGCCCATTATCTGGGATAAGGTCATCGGTAGATATTGTGGTTCCGCAAAACGTACTCAAGAAAGACCAAATCACAGCGGAAGAATGGATGTCCATATTGCCCCACTCGCCAAACCAGTCGTGACCACCTTGAATGACTCTATATACCCAGGCTTGATATCCGAAATCTCCATCGGTGTGTTTAACTAGGGCAACGGTGCTTCCGTCCGTTGGGTCTAAGTCGGGGAGAGATGTTGTGGATGTTTGTGTACAGTTGTTTGCATTTGCCCAAGACAAAACCACAGCTTCTACACCGTCAGCGCCATTCCATGGATTATTTGGATTAGCAATAGTACTATTATAACTGACCACATTATCATCAGTTCCATGGAGATGGACAACAGGGACAAGCGTTGGCGTGCAGTTCTCAAAATCATATCCACTCATCGTTCCGCCTACAGATCCTATACCTCGAAACACATCAGGCGCTTCACAAGCCAATGTGTAGCTCATATACCCTCCATTAGAGTACCCACAACTATACGTACAATCACTACTAAATCCGTGTTCTACTTGAAGGAATTCGGCAAGTTCAGTTAAGAATAAAACATCGTTGACATTTGAAATCCCAATAAGGTTTGCGTTCCAATGATTAACCCCTTCAAAATCTGGAAGCCCTTGTGGATAGCAAACAGCAAAACCCTCAGCATCGGCTATTTCATTCATCCCAGAAACAGAATTCATCTCCATATTCGTGCCCCAATATCCATGAAGAACGAAAACAAGGGGAGCGTCATCGTCTAGCCCTTCGGGTGTGTATAGGTAGTATGAGCGTTCAACATCTTCAGATGTAAAAAATACTTCAGGGATAAAGCATGTGCCATCGTCTATCGTGGCTCCAACGGTGTAGTTCTCGGCAGAAGGATTTGTACACCCAGGCAATTCCCAATCACAATCATTTGTACCAATTTCTAAATCGAATGTTTCATACCCCATATATCCGTCCTCAATACTTATCGTGATATCTATCTCTGGCAACTCTAAAGTTAAACTTCCTCCGTTCCATCCGTCTCCCCAAGAATCATACATCACGAAGGCGTAACATCCTGGCTCCAGGCACAAAGTATCCAAACTATTTGTGTAGTCGTTAACTCCTTGAAATGACGCCACGAGATTTTCTGAATTTGGCTCTGGGCCATATAATTCCCAAGACATTTCTTCACCCCACTCCCCCGTATTACACGCAGCTACAGCTGGGGTGAAGTCACATTGAGCATTTGCTGTCTCAACTAGAAAACTATTGCAAAGAAGAATGAATAATAGGCAGAAAGAAAAATGGCAAAGATATTTCATAAGAGGGTCTTTAGTTGTTTCAAAAAAATGGTGCTTAGCTGCTAATATAGCATTTTACAGGACGACTTATTTAGATTAGAATCGATGATGCGACATGAGTCTTTAGTATTCTAAAAAAATTTCTATCAAAATAGTTCGACCTTTGCCCATGGCTCTACTTAAGTTATTCTCTGCATTCTAGACCAGATTTTAACTGAGCTCGAAAAAAACAAGCATGTCTTGGTCACACTTTTTAAACACGATGAGTAGATACATATTGATGATTAGATTTTCTGCCACATTAATCTGTTTTCTCATAGCGTGCTCTGCATGTCTGTTTGGTTGCAAAAAGGAAACGTTTGATGACACGGTTACAGAAATAGAAACACCAAGTCCTGAATCAATCGCGTCAGTGGACTGCCCAACATTAATGCTCAATGCTGGAGAGGCCTGTGATTTTGAGGGTGAGGAAGGGATGGTCTCACCAGATTGCGAATGCATCACTCAGGATTCTGTTGATTTGATGACGTTGGAAATCATCAATAATTTTGCTAACGAGGTGATGGTAACAGTTGAAACGGACCCCCCTTTTCTGGCTGGCCCGACCTATGTCGTCGTTCCTGCCTCTGGAATTACCGTGTCATATTACCTCCCTGACGGAACGAATGAGTTTACATCTTCCGCCTATTTTGCATGTCCCAATAGTGGAGTCACCCATGACGTAGAATTTTACTCCAACTCTCCTTCAGTAGATGGAGCAATCGTTCAAGTTTATGTCGATTGCCTGTGAAAACGGAATGCTGTCGGCCTCATCAATGCCTTCAATCACTCGTCTGATCGTGGAAGAAGATGTCCCTGCCTCTGATTCCTACGGTTCTCTAGTTCAAGAATGTTTGAATGGAGTCCCTACTGCCCAGCGCGCATTATTTACCCGTTTATTGCCCTATCTCAAAAGCGCTGTTCGTCGGTACATTTGGTCTGAGACGGATGTCCAAGACGTACTTCAAGAAGCGTTTATTCGCATATTCCGAAACTTGGATCAATTTGATCCGGCGAAAGGAAAAGTTCATACATGGGCTAGAAAAATTGCAGTGAATGTTGCCATCACCGAAGGGATAAAGGAATCCAAGCGAACATCACGCTTGGACGCCAATTCAGTCACCCAAGAAAAGGAAGTTTATTCTGACGCGCATGAAGAAGATGTGTTACGAAAGTTAGATTTAGAATCACTCCTACAACGCTTGCAGTTAATGCCACGCAACAATTATTATGTGCTCTTTCTCTATGCTGTTGATGGGTATTCCCATGATGAGATTGCTGCCATGTTAGACATCACGGCTGTAATGTCTAGAAAGCGATTGTCAAGGGCCAAACAGTGGATTGTTTCTAGATTTTATCTCGACGGGACTGAATTAATACTCAAAAAAAGCATGAGTCATGAAATGGATTGAAGACATACTGAAAGTCAAATTTGGGAATTCTAAAGCGGATACAAACCCTGTGCTGGATGAAGTGCTTTGGAACAAGGTGGCAACTGGCTTGGCTTCTCCGGTTCCAGTAAGTGGGTCAGATTCCGGAAAGATGATAGGGTTAAATTGGGCTGCACTTGGAGGTTTTGTAATGCTTGGAATCGGCGTTTGTGTTGGATTGAAAGTTAATGAGTTTGGCAATCAAGCTGATGCATTATCTGTTCAGGTTGTGGAAATGGAAGAGGCGCTCCTGGATAACAACCCATCAAAAGAGGTTTCGTTAGCAGAGATAAAAGAAGAAGAGACTGACATTTTATTTGTTTCCCCCACTGAAGAAGCATTGCCAACCGAGTACGCATCGCATTCATTGGAGACAATTCAATCTGACCCCAGCACCACCGCTTCACGAATCAAGAGCCAAGGTCGGGAGGAACTACAAGGCAAGGAACGCCAACCATCGGGTGCATCAATCTTAACCTCGTCTGCCCTTTTTATCGAACAAGAGATAATGTCAGCAGATAAAAAGGGAGCAACACTTGAAGCGTCGGCAGAGGAACGTATGCACCCTCCCGTGGAGCCTATGACGCTTAGATTACCTCCCGGGTACTGCTCAATCATTGGCGATTTGGACATAACTCATTTAAATGAACCTTCTTTTCCAAAGTATTTTGCTTTAAGGACCTTTGGTGGGATAACCTTGAGTGATTTTCAATACACTAACGAGGATCTCAGAATATTCAGTGATCATTTCTATGCTGGATCGAGTGCAGGAGGCGGAGTCGCAGTGGATTTTTACTTTAAAAATCAGCAGTGGTCGGTGGGATTAGGTTGGTCCGATTATGCCCAGCGATTGGAATTTGAGCACACATGGCAAACGGAATACGTAGACCCTGAGGGTATAGTTTCCGTTGAGATTGATCCTGAATCAGGGGACACTTTGGCGGTGGGCACTGGCCCCGTATTGGTGACGGCTACGCACAATCGTCACCTCCGCACTTACAACCATTTTAATACCTTGATCATTCCCTTCGAGTGGCGCAAGGAATTTATGATTTCACGGTGGACGCTTGGATGTGGTTTCGGAGGGAATCTACTCGTTCGGACCGGAGAACAAGGTCAGTCTTTTGTTGATGTGGGAACCTTGGCAGCCTTCGATGAGGCTGACTTGCCGCGGTCTCGAATCTCTTGGTCTCCAGTGGCTCGGTTTTATGCGGGATATCAATTCCAACCTGAATGGAGACTGGATGCATCTGTGGGATTGGGTTTTCAAACGATGCGAAGTGTTGGAGATAATCAGGAGAACAGTCCGGGACTGAAGCAGTGGGATGGACAACTTAGAACATTAGAGATTTCTGCGGGTGTCACACGGTTTTTTGAAATATCACGATCCAAAACTGCAAAACAATAAATAAGTTTATGCGACTTCCGGTCACAAAAAAGCAATTCGGATTGTAATAGACTTCAAACGACAGTTGAATCAAAATATTAGATAATACAATTATGAAAAACATTCTTGCCTTAATTCTATCTTTCTTAGCATTTTTAGTTAGCATTAACATGAATGCACAATGGGACTTCACTCTAAACGATGCGCTCAATGAACTAATGTACGCTTCGGAAATCAACAACGAGCCTTGTTGCTTCTACTCCGGGTATATGTTCCAACAGTTAAACAGCGAACAGCTCGACGACGTAGACATAGAATACACCGTTTTTGTCCCGAATCAAGAAGCTGTGGAAGATGTTATGGCCTTGATGAATTTGAATCAATGGGACTTAACCGGATTCTCGGATTTGCCCTCGGCAATGAACTACCACATCGTGCCAGGCACCTACATGGCTGCGGATCTGGAGGATGGTATGTCTTTGTTGACCCTTGAAGGCCAAAGCCTAACTGTTTCAATTGGAAGTGGCGTGAGGGTTGATGAGGCCAATGTTATTCAAACCGATATTATCGCCGACAACGGCGTCATTCATGTCATCGATGCAACATTAGCACCCGCTGGATACCCTGAAGCTACAGTTGTGCAAGTCGTTGTCCAAAGCGACGCACACACTTCTTTTGCCCAAGGAATTACGAACGCCTATCTCACGGATTACCTTTCTGCTCAAGCATTGGAAGCTGACGATGATAACAACGGCGATCCGCTTCCGGGTCCATTCACCGTTTTTGCACCCACGGATGATGCAATCAATACGTTTGCTGCGACCTATGGTTTTGTTGACGTAGAATCGTTTTTGACGTCACAATACGTGGATGAATTCATAGAACGCCATATCGTTATAGGCAACTACATGAGCACCGATTTGAGTGATGGCCAAACCTTGACATCTTTTTCGGGAGAACCTGTGACCCTTTCCATCGGTGTGGACGGGATACAAGCTTCAGGCGCTGAAGTAGAAGTTACCGATCTCTTGGCGTACAATGGCGTGGTGCATTCCATTGGTTCAGTATTGCCATTCGATATCCCAACAGTGGAAGGAACTTGTGGAACTTGGACCATCAACTTGTACAATGCGAGTGATTGGGAAGATTGGGGTGGATCTACCGTGGACATATACGTCGATGGCATCATGATTGCCTCTGAAACCAACAACGAGCTGGCAATTGATGAAGACTTTAATGGAATTCCTGAAGCACTTGGAACGAGTACGTTCTCGTTCGCTGTAAACGAAGGTTCCGTTATCGATGTCCTCTTCACGGATACTAACGGATCTGGATGGCCTTCTTATGAAGTTCTGGATGAAAATGGGAATGTGCTTTTTGAAACAGTAGACGACACGAACTTTGGAGCGGGAAGCGTATTTGGCTTGAAACCGTGTGACACTGATTTTTCGTGTGGCTACGTAGAGATTCTCTTCATCGATGAATCCCAAGAAGGATGGTACGGAGGTGCTCTTGAAGTCTTTTCATACGAATATGGCATGTACGCCACTATTGATTTTAATCCTTTCGGCACTTACGCCCCTAGTTTCCAATCATTTTGGAAAAGGAAAGCTTTTGTTCCTGTAAACACAGGTGAAATTGGCTTTGCTGTTTTGCAGCCCTTGATTAATGCAGAAGCCTGCGGTTATTCTGTGTACGGTCCGAGTGGCGAATTGCTCGTGGATCAATCGTCTGAATTCCTGGCCCCTGAAAGCGTAGAAGGCATAGCTGCCTGCGCTGTAGGTGATGATGCTCAATGCAATGCGGAATTTCAGGTGGCTCAAGCCACAACGCCAAACGGGACGCCCATTGCTGGAGCGGTGGATGTGATCATTTTTGACTACAACATCAACGCGACGTATGCTTGGGATTTCGGAGACGAAGGAACCAGCGATGACCCTTTCCCCATCCACGCATACAATACAGATGGTCCTTACACCTTGTGTCTGACTGTCACGGACGCGGATGCCGGTTGCAGTGAGACCTACTGCGAGGCGATTTCAGTTGATTCTTTGGGTTTGTTGGATGGCTTTGTGGATGGATTCGTCATCACAGTCATCAATGGAGGTGAGAGTGGATCCTCTAATGCTGTGGGAGAGTTGAATGCATATTTCTCGCAAGCAAAGATTTACCCAAACCCAGCGGCAAATTGGCTGGCGATCAGCGGTTGTGATCCCAATTTGGTGTGGACAGCTAGCCTGATTAACCTCACAGGGCAAGTTGTCAAAAAATACAATGGTACGGGCGCTTCTTCACTGGACGTGTCTGATATCACTTCCGGTCTGTATCAGTTGCAATTCACCCATGAAAATAGCACAACGAAGACGTTCCGTGTTGTGATTGAATAAATCGATTCCCACTTTTTGGTTGAAATCCTCCAGTATCTTATGTATGCTGGGGGATTTTTCTTTTAAAACTGTGTGTCAGGGACTTGATTCTCTGCAGTCGGATAGGAACTCCTAGATAAGAGATACGCATTGATGATGTTTAATCTCTTCATATTTTCTAAACAAAACATTCACGATCTTAATGAATTGAAAAGGTCTGATTTAATGGCGTAACAATATTTATAACCGGTCTGTTTTCCTGAAACAACTCAATTCTCAAACCCTTGTAAAAAAAGTCTTCAGTAATTGGCAATGCGTCCAATAAATGAGTATTGTCTCCAAACCCCTCTGGACACTCTTCAAGACCTATGGCATAGCTTACTTTTCCAGAGCTAAGATTGAAATCAACTTCTGTCTTGGTGTCACATAATGCCCCCGAATAAGAATAATATGAAGTAAGTATAAATGTGTCTTGACTTAAACAATAAGTTTGATTTACAGACCACCTCCATCTACTTCCGCCTTCATGAGAAATGTTAATCTCATTGATGTCTATGTATGCTGCTTGTAAGGGATCTCCGTTTATACCTCCTTCATCTGTACCTAAAATAACCGTACTTGATTTCTTCCACACATACCACGATTCATCAGACGGCTTTAAAATGATAAGGTCTCTTGGCGTGTTGAATTCGGAAGTGTCTAAACGATTGACAATAAGCATTAACTCCAAATTATCATCCCCATCAAGATCTCCGTATGCGTGTTCAATTATTTTTGAATAAACGTCTAGATCAAGCACTTTAATGTCATTAATTTCTATAGTTTGGCCAAAGCCTAATACTGCAGGAAAAGAAAAAAGTATGATTAGTTTTCTCATAGTATCAAGTCTCTTATAGACATACATTGGAGATCTGGAAACTATTTCTTCAGTGAAATACGTCCGTCCTTGTCAAGAACCAATCCGATCTCACCGAGATCCGTAGCAATGAGGTCTTGAATTGTTCGCAGAGCTTGATGGGTGTCGTCGATGACAGGAATCCCTTCGCCAATCAATTTAACAGACACGATTTCCCCATCGATAAAGTCTCCATTCTCATCTACATTAATGTTTAAAAGAGGTGAGATTCCCTTTTTCCCTTGAAGATTAAATCGGGCATAAGTTGAAAAATTCCCAAGGCTGTATGCGATAAATTTATTTTTATACAAATCGATTGCTCTCGTTACGTGGGGTCCGTGACCGAGAATAACATCGGCACCTGCATCGATCATATCTCTGGCAAACTGATATGGATTGCCACGATTCTCTCCCAGATAAACCTCCGTTTGTTTTGTGATGTGTTGATGCGCTAACCCTTCGCCACCTCCATGAAATGAAACGATCACGACATCCACTTTTGAGTCTAACTCTTGAACGATTTTTTTTGCTAAGGCCAAATCATTTATGCTTACCGTACCTCGGTTTGGAGAGAACGCACAAAACCCGATTGTCAAATCATGTACCTCAAAGATCGTTGTGGGATAATCCGTCACACCGGCAAAATGGATTCCGGCATCTTGAAGCAATTTTGTCGTATTTCGGATGCCAATTTCCCCAAAATCATTGATGTGATTGTTCGCGATACTTAACAGATCAAAACCTGCATCTTTAAAATGCGCGACATAATGATCCGGCATTTTAAAGGCATAACAGTTCTTCGGATTCTGGCATTTTTTTGTTGTGGGATAATCCTCTGTAAGAATCACTCCCTCTAAATTCCCAAATGTGACATCTGCATCTGACAATTGCGTTTTTATTTGGCTAAAAATCTCCGCACCATCTCGGGGAGGCAAGTAAGCATCCGAAGGGAAGTTCGTGCCGATCATCATATCTCCCACCGCAACAATTGAAAGATTCGTGGTTGTCGAATCCTGTGCGCTTAAGGTGAATGGGCTGAGTAAAAGGAAACTTAGTGCGAGAATGATTTGGTGCTGAAAAAAGCTAAAAAAGTGTTTCAGACTTGCATGTGGGGTCAAATGAGAACGCATTGTCAATGGGCTAGTCGATATGTGTAAACACAAAAATAATCAAAATTAACAGGTCGCATCAAAGCGATGTCCACCATTAGATTAAAAACAGAAAGTTCATTAAAGGTGGGTGGGGTAAGTAAAACCAAACCATCTCTTGGGTATTATTGCCTTTCATGAAACAACTTCAACCTAATCTGAAAAGCTCAAAACTGCTTGCCTACATTCGTTTGGTGCTGATCATGCTCACTGTCTCATTGCTCGTATCCTTGAGTATTGTTCTAAGAATTGTTTTCTTTTTCCTCCCACGGCACTTTTTCTTAAGATACAATGTAAGGCTCATTATTTATCCGTTTTCACGACTTATCATGCGGATTGTAGGTGTCCGCTTAACGGTCAAAGGCAAGATCTCAAAATCGAATTTACTCATCGTTAGTAACCACCAGGGAATCATTGATTCTCTGCTTCACATGGCGCTTTCACCGTGTATGGTGATCTCAAATACCGATATCAAAAGCATGAAAATAATAGGGAAGGTCATGGGATTATTGGGGTTCGTCTTTGTAGACCGGTCGAGAAGAAAATCCATTCAAGAATTGCTGGACCCCACCATTCTCATGATTACAAAGTCTCAAGTCAACATGAGTTTTTTCCCTGAAGGAAAGTCAAATGATGGTGTCGAAATACATCCGTTCAAGACCCCCTTTTTTAAAATTGCGATCGACTCACATTCAGGGGTTCAGCCTTTGGCTTTCAGATGGACTCATGCAAATGGCAGCGCCCTGACTCAAGAACAATTGAGGTTCTTTACATACTTCGTCACTGACGGCTCTATTGTATTGCACCTCATCAATATCTTAGGATTGAGGAAAAAGAGGCTTAGTGTAAAAGTGTTGGATACGATTTCCCCAGAAGAAATCAGCAAAAACAGCTGGGATAGAAAGGATGTTTCGCAACAATCGGAAGCAAGTGTTCGGGCAGCCATGGCTGAAGAAGACTGGTGAAACCTGCGCCGGATAAAAACCTTGGGTGGTGCGCACCTAGTCCAAAGGAGGGGCTTGATCTGCTTGAAAGACAATGCTAATTGAATTGACACAATGTCTTGTGTTTTTTTCGGTAAGCTGCTCTCCTTCAAAAACATGACCTAAATGACCAAGACACTTGGCACAGGTAATTTCAGTTCTTATCATTCCTCCACTGCCATCTCTCACTCTGGTGATTGCGCCCTCTATTTCATCGTCAAAAGAAGGCCAGCCACAACCAGATTTAAATTTATCTGTCGATTTATATAAAGGAGTGCCGCATGCTTTACACACATAAGTGCCGTGTTCATAATGGTCGCAATATTCCCCAGAAAAGGGGTACTCTGTTCCCTTGTCTACAATCACTCTTTTTTCTTCGGAATTCAATCCTTTAAAAAAATCTTTTTTAATCTCCATATCAGTTTGAGCTAGCAAATTAATTGAAATAAAGCCTGCAAAAAAAATACCAATACATCTCATAAGGTCAGAACGTTTGAAATTTAAGGATGCTATAATCACACAATAAAAGTAGATATAATTGTCTCTCTGAAATCACAAAGGTTTATAATTAGGCGTCTATACATTTGGATTGACTGTGCTGAGCTTAGTGACAGAAAAAATGCCAGCAGAGGGATTGCGTATCTCATTGTTTCAAAGTGTAACGAAAATGAGATGAAGATAAGATACAAATAAGAGAAGCCGATAGAAGTTTGGCTTTGGTCTACAGGTTATATACCTTTAATGGGCGTAGAAAATTCCGCCATCATGCTCCAAACGCTTCACAATAAATGAACATCACTGTTATCCTTCTTGCTGTAATTATACTGCTTGTTTTTGCAAATTTAATGATACTGCTCAAACAAAATAAAAGCATTGATCCAACTGAGAATTTGGTGGAGATTACGCGTTCTATTTCCAAGTTTGACGAAACCTTGAAAGATGAATTTCAAAGAAATCGAAAAGAAAGCGGAGAAGTTGCAAAGGCAAGTCGAGAGGAACTCGCTGCAAATCTGAATGCTTTTTCTGAAACAAATAAGGAAAACAACAAAAGTCTAAATGAACTTGTTCGCCAGAAGTTTAGCGACTTCAGTAAACAACAAACCGATATTAAGGACACAATAGAAAAGAACCTTAAGACGATTCGTGAAGACAATTCGCAGCAACTTAGCGAGATGCGTAAAACGGTTGATGAGAAGCTGCAAACAACGCTTGAGAAACGATTGGGGGAATCATTTAAACAAGTAAGTGAAAGATTGGAAATCGTTCACAAAGGACTCGGAGAAATGCAAAATATTGCAAAAGGTGTGGGTGATTTGAAAAAGGTTCTGTCCAACGTTAAAACCCGGGGTGTGTTAGGCGAGTATCAACTTGAAAACATTCTCGAACAGATATTAACCCCCGATCAGTATTCAAAAAATGTGGCGACCAAGAAAGGCAGTCAAGCCCATGTTGAATTTGCCATCAAACTTCCTGGACAAGATCAAGGTGATGAAGTTTGGCTTCCAGTTGATTCAAAATTCCCTATTGAGAATTACGACAGGCTTTTGAATGCTTATGAAGACGGAGAAAAAGACACAATAGAGCTGGCTCAGAGAGGCCTCATAAAAACCATTGAATCTTTTGCAAAAGACATCAGTGAGAAATACATAGACCCACCCCATACGACAGATTTTGGAATCATGTTTCTACCTGTAGAAAGTTTATACGCCGAGGTACTTAGGCATCCTGGACTTTTCGAAATCCTGCAGAGGAAATACCGCATCACGGTCACGGGACCCACAACACTTTCTGCGCTTCTGAACAGCTTGCAAATGGGATTCCGAACCCTTGCTGTACAGAAAAGAAGCAGTGAAGTATGGAAAACATTGGAGGCCGTTAAAACGGAGTTTAATAAATTCTCGGGCCAACTCGAAAAAGTGGATGATCAGTTGAGTAAAGCGTCAAAGTCTTTGTATGATTTGCGAAATACGAGAACGAATGTGATGACTCGAAAACTCAAGGAGATTGCCACACTTGACAAAGCAGAGGCATCAGATTTTCTTGAAATCTCCACTGATGAAGATGCCATTGAGGACGTCGAAGAATAGGATTGAAGCTAATTTCGTATCTTTAAACAATGGCAATCAATGACAATATGAGATTGATTCAGGTTATATATTTTGGCTTCATTGCTCTTTTCGGGGGATTATGCAGTCTCTCTTGTTTTGCCCAAAACCCGACGTTTACTGTTCTCACAACCTCGGCTGAGGCTGCTCCAGGAGCCGTTATAATGGCCCCCGTTCAATCCGCAAACCAAATATACCTCTGCGCATTCGATGAAGATGCAGAGCTGGTTTTCAACAGTCACTCCCCTGTGCGTGGTTTTATTTTTGAGCCCTGGGGCGATGATGAATTTGTATTTTACAATTATTCCATACGCAAATGGGTCACCGTCGACCACAACCTTACGCCTACTGATACTTTGGGTCTGAGTATGATCCCCGAAACGGACTATCATGACGTACATAGGTTTGAAGATGGGTCGTATCTGTTTGTCGTGAATGAATACGTAAGTATGGACTTGACCAGCTATGGAGGAGTTGAAGACGCGGAAGTCATACAACCTCTTATGATACATATGGATGTGGACGAAAATATTTTACGAGAATGGCATGGGTTAGACCACATACCCGTTACCGCGTTTGACAATCTCAGTTTTCCACTCGTAGATTATCTTCATTGGAATGCATTTGATGTTGATGCTGACGGTGGGTTATTAATGAGCTTCCGAAATATCAGCACGCTCGTGAGGCTCAACCCCACCGACTGGTCCATCGATTGGCAACTAGGTGCATATGGAAACAATTTTCAGATAGATGATCCCGATTGGGGAAGTTTTTTAAAGCAGCACGATGTCAATGATATCGGGGGGAATCGCATCCTCCTATTCGACAATAATGTCACCGCGGGCAACCAGCCTGGGTATTCTAGAGTCGTAGAATATGAACTCGATACCATCGCAATGACTGCGACAAGGGTTTGGTCTTATTCACACCCCAGCGAAATATATTCCCCTGCCCAAGGCAGTGTTGAACGCCTTGAAAATGGAAACACACTCATTGCATGGGGCAATGCAAACGCAGGGCAGGGAGTAGGGACATTGGTTACTGAGATAAACAATCAGGGAGAAATTGTTTGGGAAATTATACTCGGAGAATATTTCACCGTGTATCGGGCGCGAAAAATACCTATGTCGGACATTGAAGGATGCCGTGACATCAACGCTTTAAATTACGACAACGGTGTATTGGTCGATGACGGTTCTTGTTATTTCGGTGTGGATGAAGATGGTGATGGGATGTTAGATTCTGAAGGTGATTGCGACGATAGTGACGCTTCTATTTACCTCGGGGCTCCAGAAATTCCAAACGATGGCGTGGACCAAAACTGTGATGGATCAGATTTTATTTTCATTCCCGATTGTAACAATTCAGAAGCTATAAACTTCAATCCAGCAGCCACCGTTGACGATGGATCATGTTTATTTCTTGTCGTGCTTAGGGTCGATATGTTCGCACACGGAGGATCGGCGTCACTTTTAACAGAACAAGGTGTGATCCTAGGAGCGCACGTAAGTTTCGGGGTGTATAAATTTGAAATTCAGGTATCTGAAGGAGCATTAGTGTATCGATATATGGATGAAAATTCTGTCCAAGAGCTCAGCGAAAGATCGATATTCATTAGCGAACCAATGTCTCTTGACGTTGTGTGTTTTAACAGCCTGGATAGTTGCCTTGGCTGCACAAACCCCGAGTTTACAGAATTCAATCCATATGCGGTTTCAGACGATTTGATGTGTCAAATGGATGCCTTTATGGGGTGTACGTATGACGAGGCCCTAAACTTCGATGCAACTGCAAATCTTGATGATGGAACCTGTGTGTTTGCTGAAGTTTGCGACGACAATTGTCCGGGAGATTTTAATCTCGACGGAACGATAGGCACTGATGATCTTCTGATCTTCTTGATGGATTGGGGAACAGTATGCTTTTAAAAAGATTTCCAAGCAACCCATTTCTTCGGGATTTCGTTAGGATATAAGCCTGATATTTTATTATATTAATAGATTATGTATACTTCTATGATTAGACGACTCTTACCCGCATTCACTCTTTTATTTGCGCTTTCATTTGCACCAGTTGGTTTTGCTTGGAGTCAAGCATCACCTCCCACAGACATTCACCTCTCTGAGCTCCAAAGCTGGTTGCAAACCAATTGGTTTGATGGTTATCACAGCAGTCTTGGATACAATGAAGCGAGGAGACAGATGTATGGATTCATTGACATTGATGGAGGTCAAATAGAGTGTGTTTACACAGGTTTTACACAGTCTGGGGGATATGTAACCTACCCAAATCCGATTAACGCAGAACATTTGGTCCCTCAGAGTTTTTTCGGATCAGCAGAACCCATGAAGTCTGACATTCATATTCTTAAACCGTGTCACGGGTCTGCAAATAGCGCGAGAGGCAACAAGCCATACAATGACGTCACCGATGGGCAAGCCCAGTGGTATGGCGCTGTAAACAATACATATACTTCACAGGGCACTATCCCAAGCAACCATGAAGTGTGGTCTGAAAGCTCTGGTGGAAATTGGGAGCCTAGAGAAGATCGCAAAGGCGACGTTGCGCGTGCGGCTTTCTACTTCTACACCATGTACCCAGATGCCGCAGGATCAATTACCCAGATGGGGCCTACGGCCACGTTATATCAATGGCATCTCAATGATCCCGCAGACGCAACTGAAATCTCGCGCAATGACAAGATTGCGTCCCAACAAGGCAATAGAAACCCATATATTGACTACCCAGAGTTGATATACAATGCATGGCTCTGGGAGGCCGGCACATCTGACACTCAGGGGCCCGATTTTTCAGGCACACCGAGTCTCGTGAGTGTCGCGTGTGATGACCTCAACGCATTTAATGCAATAACGGCAAGTCCATCTGATCCTTGCACCCCTGTTACTTTAAGTTTCACTGACATTAATACTGGATTGGGGTGCACTGGGGGCAATGTAACACGTACTTATTCAGCAATCGATGGATGTGGAAACATCAGCACATTCACGCAGACAATTTCTTTTACAGATAGCACGCCTCCAATATTTACCTCTGTTCCTTCGGATATCACAACGACATGCGATAGTGAATTAACAGATTTAGGTAGTGCTACTGCATCAGACAACTGTACACAGGTAAATGTGACAATTGACGTTGTTCTCGTAGGTGGACCTTGCCCAGAGGCTTATGAAGTGCACAGAACATTCACCGCTCAAGACGACTGTGGCAATACGGCTTTTTACACTCAAGTGATTTACATTGAAGCCTCAGTCATTGTTGGATGTCCTGAAGATGTTGACAATGACGGTTCGATCACAGTCAGCGACCTCCTCGCTGTCCTCAGTGAATTTGGCTGTGCTTCAGGTTGTCTGTACGATCTGAATATGGATGGCATTGTAGGGGTTGCTGATGTGTTAGAGATTCTCGCCGCTTTCGGCGACGTGTGTTAATTTAAATTGCGATGCAACGCATTTCATTTTAATGCGTCTTTCAAATGGCTAAATCTGCTGTTAAAACTAATGTAATGAAACTATTTTCTTTCCTTTTCGCGACGATTACTCTCTCATTTTCTTCTCTTTCAGCCCAAACTCCTTGTGTTAACGGTATGGCTGGTGGCTACCCTTGTTCAAACATAGATTTTCTATCATTTACAGCTGGATCTACTCTCGGTGGTGGTGATATGAATGATATCTGGGGCTGGACAGACCCTGAGTTCGGTACTGAATACGTGTTGCTCGGAAGAACTTCTGGAACAGCTTTTGTCGATATTTCTGATCCAGTAAACCCTCTTTATTTGGGGAACCTACCTTCAGCAGGTTCGAGTTCTTTGTGGAGAGATATTAAGGTCGATGGAAACTACGCTTACATCGTTTCTGAGGCTAGTGGACACGGAATGCAGATTTTTGACCTCACAAAACTTAGAAATGTCGTTAATCCTCCTGTTACATTCACTGAGGATGCGCTCTATAGTGGCTGGGGAAATGCCCACAACATCGTAATTAACGAAGCTAGCGATAGAGCTTATGGTGTCGGCACAAACACTTTTAGCGGAGGCCTTCATATTGTAGATATCTCCGACCCGTTAAACCCAGTTATCATGGGTGACTTTGCAGGTGATGGCTACACACATGATGCACAAGTTGTAAACTACATTGGCCCAGACGCAACTTATGCGGGTAATGAAATTGCTTTTGCATGTAATGAGAATTCAATTACTGTTATCGATGTTACTGACCCTACAGACGCTGTTCAATTAAGCAGAACAACCTATAATTCTCAGTATGCCCATCAAGGATGGCTCACTGAAGACCACAAGTATTTCCTAAGTGGTGACGAATTAGACGAAAGCAACACTGGAGTAAATACAACCACATTTATTTGGGATGTACAAGATTTAGATGCGCCTTTTCTTTTGGGAACATTTGTCTCTACCACGCCCGCGATTGACCACAATTTATACATTAAAGACAATCTTTGCTATCAATCAAATTACAGAGCTGGATTGCGAATCGCGAACCTTGATAATATCGCAAGTGGTCTGATGACTGAAGTTGGATTCTTTGATCTTTACCCTTCAAGCGATGGCGCTGGATTTAATGGTACATGGTCAAACTATCCTTACTTCGCTTCTGGAGTGATTGCTGTTTCACACATTGAAGAAGGTTTGTTTTTATTAAGCTTGTCGGGGAGTATCAGCGACCTGGGTTGCACGGATCCAAACGCATGTAACTATGACCCAGATGCAATTGAAGACAATGGATTGTGTGCAGAAGATGATGTTTGTGGAGTATGTGGTGGAGATGGGTCCTCATGTTCGGGCTGTATAGACCCCAACGCTTGTAACTATAACCCAGGTGCAACCATCGATGATGGCTCATGTATTTTAGGAGGGGTAGAAATTACGTTTACAATTCTTACCGACAACTATCCAGGTGAGACGACTTGGAGTATTGCAGATGCAAATGGGTCAGTGGTAATGACAGGTGGACCATACTCATCATCAGCAACAACATACTCAAGTACTGTTTGTGTAGATAACGGATGCTACGACTTGACCATTAATGACAGTTTCGGTGATGGGATTTGTTGTGCATACGGAACAGGAAATTATGTGATAACTTCTCAAGGAGAAACACTAGCTAGTGGTGGAGAGTTCGCATCGACTGAAACAGTAAACTTCTGCATCGAAGGTGGCGAACCCGACGTTCCTGGATGTACAAATGCAACGGCTTGTAACTTCGACGCGACAGCGAATATCGATGACGGATCATGCGAGTATGAAAGTTGCGTATGTCAAGGGGATGTGAATGGTGATGGCGCTATAACGGTTGCAGACATCCTTCTCATTCTTAGTGATTTTGGATGCACTACAGGCTGTTCAGCAGATGTAGATGGGGACGGTTCTGTGACGGTTTCAGATGTACTTGTCGTGCTTAGCCTCTTCGGGAATCCGTGTTAAGGTTCTTATTGCGTTGATTGACAATGGATAGGCATCAAGAAGAAGGAACTTATGGGGCTTTACGAGAGGTTATGACGAGTTCTAAAGAGTTGATCAAGCAATGCTGACGAATCAGGTTTAGACTTGTCTATTGTAAAGCATATTATTGAGGCCCATGGCTAAATTATTCATGTTCGACCTACCTATGGCCAGGTAACGACATTCAGTTTTACAATGCAAAAAGTTGTTACTGAAGGAGCATAATTTAATCTAGTCTTAACATTAGCTTAATATTGTCGTGAAATAATGTGCGGAAATTTGGACACCTAATAAAACAGGATTTCAATACAAAATGAAGAAAATACAATTCCTTCTAGTAATTTCATTATTACTGTTATCAACTTTTGCGCTAGGACAACAGAAAATTGAAAGCAAATTTGGCAAGGGCGTATACGTTGTTGCTAACGACTCTAGCTTTTCTATGAAATTCAATGCAAGAGTTCAAAGCCTTTTAATGTTTGAAGCTCCTGCAGGTTCTGATAACCTAATGGATGACATGACATCAAACTGGTTAATCCGTCGTTCAAGATTGAAGTTTTCAGGTTTTGCTTACTCTCCTAAAGTGAAGTACAAAATTGAGTTGGGGCTTTCTAATAGAGACCACGGTGGAGAAAACATTCATACTAACAACACTTCAAATCTGATTCTTGATGCATTCGTGCGGTGGAATTTTTACAAAAACATGGAGGTGTGGATAGGGCAAACAAAACTCCCAGGTAACCGCGAACGTGTAATCTCTTCTCAAAAGCTTCAATTCGTTGATCGTTCACTTGTTAACTCTCGTTACAACATCGACCGTGATATGGGAATCCAGTTCCGCAACAAGTTTAACATCGGATCAATAGCAACTAGACAAGCTCTTGCTATTTCTCAAGGTGAGGGTAGGAACAGGACAAATAAAAAGGATCCCAATCCTGCTAATGGTTTCGAGTACACAGGACGTCTTGAGGTTCTTCCTCTTGGAGAGTTCTCTGGCAAAGGAGACTACTTTAGTTCAGATCTAAAACGTGAGGACACTCCAAAAATTTCCATTGGTGTAACATATGACTTAAATATGAATGCTGCTCGTACAGGAGGTAATCTTGGAAGCTATATAGAAGATGAAAACGACCTTGTTATTGACGATGCACTTTGCAACCTTAACACTGTTCTTGCTGACGTATTTGTTAAGTACAAAGGATTCTCTTTATTAAGTGAGTATGCAAATAAAACGCTAGATGGTGACAGAATCTACAATGAAGATGGTGACATAATTAATAACTACTACACTGGAACTGGTATAACAGTTCAAGCTGGTTACCTAATGGAAAACAATCTTGAGCCAGCAGTTAGATTCACAATGATTACACCTGAAAAAGAGTCCCTCAGAGATATTCAAGAAATGATCACATTTGGTCTTTCTAAATACATTGTAGGTCATAGCTTGAAGATTCAAACTGACTTTAGTCTTATCAATGAAACTGACCAGTTTACTGATGACTCTTCTCAAGAATACATGTTCCGCTTTCAAGTGGAGATGGCGTTCTAAAGGATAATTATCAATTCTGTATTATCCCCGTTACTGCTGAATTCACAAACTGATTTTTCAGTAACAATTTTTTGAATCCAGCTCTTGGTACAATCATCAAGAAAACAAGTCCTAATACAAATGCCATGACAATCCACTCATGCTTTTTACCGAGACTTTACCTACAACTTATAAAACCTTATCTGGATTCTTATCTTTTACATGTTGAGCGATAGGGATTGGAGTTCCATCATCGTCTAGTCTCACAAAAATGAGTCGAGTCTTACATACGTCTGCTTCCTCGTGACTGTAGACATTGAACTTCCTGGCATTTACCTGTACTGTGATACTCTTGTTTCCGATGCTCACAATCTCCCCATAAATCTTGATGAGGTTGTTTTCCTTTACGGGAGATGTGAACAGCACTTCTTCCATCTTCAAGGTCACCATGTTAGGGCAGTGACACACCTCGTTCACATAAGCGACAGCAGATTCGTCCACCCAGCTCAGCATTGTGCCTCCAAAGAGGTTGTTATGCACGCCTAAATCGTGCTTTTTACAAACCTTCGTAGCGAGTAATTTCATCGTTTAATGTTTGATTTTTGTGCGACCATTGTTTCTTATTGGGAGCATCATTTGATAGGCCAGATCATCAGATTTGCTGTCATCTGTTACGTCCAAACCGTAAACAATCTTGTCCACATCACCGTATGCAAACGTACCGAAAATACGGTCCCAAATAGAGAAAATATTCCCAAAATTCCTATCTGTCCATGGTTCTTCAAAATGATGGTGAAATTTGTGTGTATTTGGAGAGATAATCACCCAGCTTATGGCTTTATCTAAGGCCAACGGGAGTCCTACATTGGAGTGATTGAAGTATGTAAATGCAATCGTTAGGATTCTATAAAATATATAGAATGCCAAAGGGGCTCCTAAGATAAAGACCGCGAGAATGGCAAAACTCTCTCTAGAAATAAAATCCAAAGGATGTAACCTCGTTCCCGTTGTTGCATCCACTTTGGTGTCACTGTGATGCACGAGATGAATCCTCCAGAGAAACTTCACTCTGTGGACCAACAGGTGAGCGATGTATTGAGAAATAAGATCAAAGGCCATAATAGCAGCAACGAGCTCTAACCAAATTGGCCATTCCACCATATTTAAAAGACCCCACCCAGACGCCTCAATCCAAATAAAAAGTCCGACAGTAAGGGCACCTACGGTGACATTGATTAAGACGAGTGTTGCGAGAAAAACGAGGTTCGTCTTTGTGTGTGCCGTGCTTCTAAATCCACCTTTAAAAAGTGGCCTTAAAGATTCAATGCTTAAAGCCCCAGTAAGGCATGCTACAATCCAAACAAGCTTGTGCCAAGACTCTAGGTCTTCAAAAAATTCGATGAAATTTTCCATATGGTGAAATTACATCTGATAAATGAGTAAATTGTGCTATATGAAAACTATTATAACCTTAGGCATGTTTTGTTTGGTACTAGGCACTTTAGTCGCTCAACCAACAATGACGTGGGAGAGTCCGATTGATGTTTCCTCTGAGGAATTCGGAAATAGGTGTACACGTATTGCGCTGAATCAAGCTGGGAACCCCATGGTGTTACATGGTAAAACTGGAGATAACGCTGGGCTTTATTTGTCAATTATGGAAAACGGAATCTTCGGAGACCCTATTCAAATTGTCTCTGAAACGAATATATATTTGTTTGGGGAATCCGAAGGACCGCGTATGGCAGTGTATGAGAATCGTGTCGCTGTGAGTTACCAAATTTTTAATGAGTGGGCTACTGGGGGCCATGTTGTGATCTCAGAAGACAATGGCCATACTTGGGGTGAACCCTATGCCGTAGCGCCTACAGCAACTGAAGATCATTTTATGCCACACGTCGCTTTCAATGACGACGGTCTGCCTTGGGTTGCGCTTAAATTAGGGGTAGACCCTACTGAAGAAGGGATACTCCATTTCAACACCGATCTTGATGCTTTCGATCCCGCAATAAGCGGCTCAACAGCGACTCCTGGCGTTTGTGAATGCTGTCCCTCAAATGCTTTTGGGTATGAGGGTATGTATTACAATGTGGTAAGAACCAATGGAGACAACCTGCGTGATTTCTGGCTTACAGCCTCACCAGACGGCGTTAATTGGGACAGCGCTATTGATATTGATGAAACAGATTGGGTCATTAATGCGTGTCCTGCCTCCGGGACCTCATCGACTGTTATGGAAGACGGCACACTTATTTCTGCGTATATGTCAGCCTCCAATGGCAGCCGAGTATACTGGTCTTCGGTAGATTTAAGCACATTTACCTTTCTTGAAACAGGCCAAATAGACCCGAGCAATACGTTTTCAGAAAACCACCCTTCAATTTCTAGTTCTGGAGCCTGGCTTGTCGCAGCTTGGGAACGTAACTCTGACGACTACAATGTCATGGTTGCCGCTTCAAATGCCGGTCCTCAAGCCTTAGAGATGTCTGTTGTGAACGTGACCGAAGGTTTGAGCGGAAATAACCGCCACCCTTCCGTTGTCTATGATGGCGAGCATATACATCTTGCATATCAAAACGCTGAGAACGGCGTTGTGCATTACCTGAAAGGCGAAATATCTGGCGCTTCCCAAGTTGAGGGAGTTGAAATTGAAGAGAACCCATGGACGATTTCTAGCAATGAATCTGGGTGGATTTTAAAAGGCGAAGATGCATCATACACTTTATATGATTTAGGTGGTCGCACATTGGAAACAGGAAAGTTTTTGAACGAACTTCATATTTCCAACAACAATAAGGCTTTGATTTTGCAAGTGCGGAAGAACGATCAAGTAAACACCTTCAAGCTTGTAAAATAATTTAAGGGCAGGCCTGGCCAAAGTTTGCCAAGATGCCGTCAAGTAAATCAGAAACCGTCACTGAGCCATATGGATGCATCCCTATTGGGATCACTTTACAGGTTTCTTCGGATGAAGGTTTAAATTTCGACATAAGCCTCACGGACAGCAACGCTATAACTGCGCTTGAACAAACACACACCCTAGAAGCGGGTTCATTTGTGTTTTTTTTAGGCACAACGTGTCTTGAGCAAGAGCAGTGTTATTATTTGTCTATAAGCAGCGAGAGTGGCACCGGTACCATTCAATATTTAATATCGGACGTCATAGAAGATGTTTACTTTCAGTATGTCTTTGATGAAATTGAAGAAGATGAAATACTCTTAAATCCATTTGGTCAAGGGGTGTGTGATGGTTCTCAGAACACAATCATTGATGACTTCGAGGCTTTATCAGCGATTATTTACCCTAATCCAGCAACCAACAACCTCACAGTTGATTTGGGCGGCTTCAATGGCGTAAATACAACTGTCAAGCTTTATGATTCAACAAGCAAACTTGTATTTGAAAAGGGGGCATCATCAACTTTAGTGATTGATGTTTCTGACGTTGCAAAAGGCATGTACGCTCTGGAACTTTCAACGGATAAATACATCTTGAGAAGGAAAGTAATTATAGAGTGATTATCCGAACCTAGCCCATAGGCTGTTTCTTGTTGCGGGCTTTTTTGCACCACCCCTTACACAAATAAAATTGTGACGTGCTGTCACAAAAAAAGCCCCGCGCAAACGTCGTTTGCGTGGGGCTTCTTGTTTTCTTCGTGGGCCATACTGGATTCGAACCAGTGACTTCTACCATGTCGAGGTAGCACTCTAACCAGCTGAGTTAATGGCCCTGGATAGGAGGGGTACAAATGTAAGGGGTAGATGTGGATGATAGGAGGTTTGGAGTTAAAAAATAAATCACATTAAAAGGGTATTGGAAAAGGAGAAAGGTGGAGGTACTTTTGTGGAATGCAACTGAAGAAATTATGTGACCTAAAAACCTACGAAGTGGGCGTGATTGAAAGGGTGGATACCCCAGAGGAGGTCATGGCACTTGTTCAGATGGGCTGTTGCATCGGATCTGAAGTCGAAGTCAAGCATATCGCTCCTTTAAATGGGCCTATGGCTATATGTACTTGCGGCAGAACGTTGGCGGTCAGAAAAGAAGCTGCGGCTCACCTATGGGTTAGAGTTGCGACTGAGCAAGCTGAGGTGGCGTAACGCCAGATTCTTCAATACGTTTATTCATAACACGAAACCACAGCGGGGGAATCATAGCCAAAACCATCATTCCTGGATAGCCTGTGGGCATTTGAGGACTGTTGTCGAAGTGCTTGAGGGTTTGGTATTTCTTACTTGAGATATAATGATGGTCAGAGTGACGTGTCACCTCTAACAACAGGATTCGACCGATTGGGTGGTTAGAATTCCAAGAGTGAATGGGTTTGGTTCTTTCAAATCCATCACCCACCTTTAATCTGCGCAAACCGTAATGCTCGATATAGTTTACTGTTTCTAGTATTAGGATGCCAATTGTAGCACCGGCGATAAAGAAAAGCATGGTGTTAAATCCGAAGATTAATGCGACAGCTGTGACGAGCGCTATTTGGATGATTTGAAATCGAAGCATTTCATTATGCCAGCTCAAGACACGCTTTTTTTGCAATTTCATTTTCGTTTCTTCAAGTCGCCATGCAGACCTCCACCCACCGATTATACTTCTAAAGAAAAACGAGTAAATAATTTCATTGTATCTGCTAGAGGCAGGATCTAGATCTGTTGACACATGTTTGTGGTGACCTCGATTGTGTTCTATGAAAAAATGCAGATATAACGTAGAAAGCAAAAGAAGTTTACTCATGAGTTGCTCGTACCATGTGTGTCGGTGTCCAAGTTCGTGTGCACCGTTAATTCCAAGACCACCACACGCAAGTCCGTATGCAGTGGTCAGTCCTATTCTTGTATAAAGCGGGAGAGATTCATCACTGACTTGAATTAAAAAGTAAACCAGAATGACACACTGAATAGGGACTAACAGGTAGATGATGAGGTCAAATACAATGTTTTTTTTCACCTGTTCTTCCTCGTCGCCATTGAGATTATACGTTGACCCATTTGTGAATAATTCAGTCAATGGAATCAAACCGAATATGAAGAAGAGCGCAAAAAAGGACCAGATACCAGAGGCCCACAATGAAAACAAGATTACGATTGGTGTTGTATAAACAAAAAGATACTTGAGTTGAAGGCGTTTCATAAGCAAATGTAAAAGCCATTGCTGATAAATTTTAGACGGAACCGTACAACTGACCTTGCACGAGTGGACCTACATCTCTTTTACAATCGCCAAGATTTCATCTAAATAACTGTTGAACCCTTCTTCTGTATATGTTTCATCGGTCAATCTTAGATAGAAATTTTCTACAGTGAGGTTTAAAATCATCCTGGCGAGTTGAGGATTGTCTGCTAAACCTATTGCTTTGGGCCAAAAGGCTAAGAGCGCATCCTCTATAGGTTTATGGGCCTTTTCAAAGCACAATTTATAGCTTTCAAGATGCCTGTAGATTCTTAATTGTCGATTGAAAAAGGCGTCCTCTTTGTACTCAAAGAGCACCTCAAAGACATCGGGCACCAAATTCTCGCAGCGTTTGATATGCTTACAAATTTCATGAGATTTTACAACATGAAAACACAGCAATTCATCGATGAAAATGTCTAGATCCGCAAAACAATGGTAGAAAGATGATTTGTTTTTACCCACCTTTCTGGCCAAGGCTTCAATTTTCAAGGACTTAGGCCCTTCATAAGAAAAGGTCGTGTATCCAACTTCAAGCCACGGTGTTTTAATCTTAGAATCCATCGACGAAGCTGTATGTTGCAAGTGCTGCTAAGTAAGCAAATAGCGTGTATCCGGCAGCTTGTGCAAGCGCCCAAGCCCAACTGTTAAGTTCCCTTTTAACAATGACGATTGTGCTCATACATTGCATCGCGTACATGTAAAACACAATCAGTGATGCCGCTGAAGCCGTATTTAATAGAGGTCGGTTCGTTCCGGGGATGACTTCGTTTGCGAGTCTTTTTTTCAATGCAAGAATACTTCCATCACCACCTTCCGCTGTAGGATAGAGTGTGTGCATCGTACCTACAAATACTTCACGTGCGGCGAAAGAGCTTAAAATAGCAATCCCCATACGGCCATCATATCCCAGAGGACGAACGGCAGGTTCTATGGTATTCCCAAGTGCGCCTAACCAAGACTGCTCTAGACGCTCGCCTGGGTCCATGGCTTCGCGTTCTTGGATCGTTCCTGGCCCCATGAATGCCAAAGACCACAAGATGATTGAAATGAATAAGATTATCGATCCAGCTGCCCGAAGGAAAATCATGGCTTGGCGATACGATTGGCCTAAGACTGATTTGAGTGTTGGCAAACGGTAAGGTGGCCATTCCTCGGCTGCTTCAGCCCGGTTGTTTGAATTAGGCAGCGCTTTATTTATGATGAATGCGAGACCCAAGGCCGAAAGCGCACCGATCACGTAAAGGCCATACAGGAAAACCCCTTGTAGGTTAAAGACACCGAGTACGAGCTTATCCGGAACAGCGAATGCAATCAGGAATGCATACACAGGAAGACGTGCGGAGCAAGTCATCATGGGCGTCACAAGTATGGTCAGAAGTCGCGCGCGTTTGTTTGATATCGTACGCGCAGCCATGATCGCAGGCACGGCACACGCAAGGCCTCCCACCAAAGAGATTGAAGCCCTTCCAGTAAGTCCAAGTCGCCTGAAAAAACGGTCTGAGAGATACCCCAACCTGGCCATATAACCAGAATGCTCAAGAAAAGCGGTGAATGCGAAGAGTATTGCGATTTGAGGCACAAAAATCAGAATTCCCGCAAGCCCAGAAAGAATTCCATCAACGAGTAAACTGGTATACCAAGTAGGAGGTAGGGTGTCGGTAATCAAAGAGATCATCGAACTGAAGGCGCTGTCTATGAGGTCCATGGGATATGTTGCCCAGCTGTAAATGGCTTGAAACATAAAGAAGAAGATCAGCATTGCAATCACATTTCCCCAAATAGGGTGCGTGAGCACATGGTCTAGTTTTTGTTGCCCCTTGACCGTCTTGCGTTGTGCGAGTTCATGTTCTTTTAAAGGTTTACCCGCTTGGTTGAGTAGGTCACGAATGATTTGCATCATCTGTCCAGCTTCTTCAAGTTGAAGCGCTGCAGGAGACGCTTCCGCATTTTCTCTCGCCTTATGCCAAGCAGACTTCTCATCATGAGAAAGCCAACTCGGGACGAAGTTCATTCGTGCGAGATGACATAAGTACCCAAGTGTACGGTTTGGCATTGCTTCTTTGAGGATAGAAAGCGAACGTTCTATACTGTGAGGCACCTGTCTGAGGAGTGAAGATGATGCCTTGAGATCAATGAGAGGCATAAGGTCACGAATCCAATCAGAGGGGTTGTCATTGAGTGCGTGTATTTCTCTGACGGGAAACCCAAGGCCCTCTTCTAAGATCTCGCAAAGCTGCGGATCCTCTTCTTCCAAATTCATCCTATTTAGTATGAGGATGCAAGGAATTTCTAGTTCTCGAATTTGTAAAGCCAAGAAAAGCTGTCCTTGAAGCGTTGCACGATCAGCGACAAGCCAAACCACATCTGGTCTATTCTTCTCGTTCGGATTGAGTAGCGTGTTTTCTGTAACACGTCCATCATCTGTTTGGGCATGAAGGTTATAAATTCCAGGGAGATCCACAAACGTGCAATCCTCAGAACCTTGGATGACTCCATTTGCCAAGCAGGCCTCAATTGTCACACCTGCAAGGTTGCCCACAGCAGCGCGAACACCAGTCATACTGGTGAAGAGGCTGGATTTCCCAGTGTTCGGATTTCCTACGAGTGCAATGGTCGTTTTCACAGGTGCAAAGTTGCTTCGTTTTTTCTTTGTGACAATCCCCTATTAAGGCCAATTTTCATCTCGGCTGCAGCCAGGAATGAGGGTCTTTAGGAGACCTCTCAGAACCTGTTGTTTTCCAGATTTCGAAATGAACCGATGTTCCTTTGGGTCCAGTCCAAGCTTTTCCTAAACGTGTCGATCGTGCGATGACATCGCCTTTTGAGACTTCAAGTGCTTCGAGATTACTATATACAGTACGGTATCCACCATGGGTGATGATCACTGTTTCTCCCGCACCAGGGAATGAAAAGATACTACTGACTGTTCCTCCGAAAATAGAAAACACATTCGTCCCCTGTTCTGTGGTGATGTCGATTCCGTTACTTTCAACAGTAATTCCAGCAATGGTCGGGTGTTTGTGTCGACCGAACGCCTTTGTGACAACACCTCTCGCCACAGGCCATGGAAAAAGGCTTTTGTTTTTTTCGAACTCTTCAGAGATAATTTTGCCAGCAGGAGTAAGTGCGTACTCTCCAGCTGCAGAAGCTCGCTCAGCCTCAATTTCAGCTTCGATAATTCTCTTGATTTCATTGCTGAGTCGTTTGTATTCTTTTTCTTGAGCTTTGAGCGTTTTCCTGAGACGCGTCTCTTCTCCTTTGATCTCAGAGACCAGTTGTGCGCGTTCTAACCGGTCCCCGTTTAGAGCGTCGCGCTCAGACTTCTGATCTTCAAGTGCCACTAAAACGGATGCCTTCTCAGTGGAGAGGATTTCTTTTGATGTGGTCAGTGACGTTTGGGCTTCAGAGATTTCCAACGCCTGCCTTTTACGAACTTCAGCATAAGATTGTAGCATTCTAAACCGAAGCGCCGCCTGACTAAAATCTTCAGCGGCAAAAACAAACATCAAAGGATTATTTGCAAGTTGCATTCTGTATGCTTGCTGAATCATCATTGCATATTCCTCTTTTAATCCTTCAATATGCCCCTCCATACTCCTTATCTCTGTGTCGGCTTTCACGACAGATTGCTCGAGAATTCTAATGGTTGACTGGTGATGTCTAATAAGTCGTTCTCTTAATTCTATCTGTCGATTGATCAGAGTGACCTGAGAATTAACAGCATTCCGATTCTTCTTTGCTTCTCCGATTAATCTGGATGTCGTTGAGAGTTGCGCCTCAATTTTCTCTTTCTCAGCTGTCAATGCAGCCTTGTCCTGCGTTTGTGCTTGAAGGGCATACACCCCACTACCGCACAAAAACGCCATCACTGCCCATCGTTTAATTGATGAGTGAATAAAACTAAAGTGATTTACGGCGCTCATAATTTTCGGGTGGATCGAATGGGAGTTCGTATTCTCGATTGATTCTACTGCGTCGAACCTTGAAGATGCAATCTAAGTCGACACCATTCCCGCGTGCTATTATTCGGGTTTTCGAGGGCAACAACCCTTGACGATGCCCTTCGTCTCCAGAACGCTTAATCTTGAGGCTAAGCCCACTTGACAAGTCATTAAACATATCGATTACAGGCATAAATGTGACCCCATCAAACCAGTATCTTTTGATGATTAAATCGTCTTCATCTGTTCGGCTCATCATTCTATTTGCCTTGCGACCCCCAACGTTTATAGCGATAGATCCTTCAGGGTTTAATGTGATTTCTCGCTCATCAGTTCCACCTAAAAGCTTCTTTACGCGTCTTGGGAATTTCTCAATTAATATGTAATTGAAACCATCCACTTGAGAGATAAATTTATCCTCCTGCGGGTTCAGCCCCAAAGGGTTCCCAGAAAATAAATCTTGCAAAGTGTAGAAATTAAATGGAATTCCTAAAGACTTCTCCAGTTGCGTGTAATTGCCTTCGAAAACGAATTTATTTGAAGGGACCTTACTGATCACTCTCACAGAATCAGGAAGCAGAAGCACCCTTGCAAGCTCCACTCCGAGCGCTGGCGAAAGACTGATCCAAATTGCACTATCTCGTGCCATTCTTACATTCATCGTAAATGAATCTGATTCCCCCTCGACATTAATTTCT
>CAJXHE010000016.1 GCA_913051865.1 uncultured Flavobacteriales bacterium | reverse complement strand
GATGCGATCAACAAAACACAATGGCTCGACTCAGTAGCCAAATCGTTTTCTGAAAGCAACGCATCAGAAGGCATAAGCCTCTACATACACCTTCCATTTTGCGAGAGTATGTGCACATTTTGTGGTTGTCATAAGAGAATCACAAAAAGACACAGCGTTGAATCACCGTACATCGATGCTGTGATTAAGGAGTGGGAATCGTATATAAAAGTATTTGGAGCAACTCCAAGGATTAAAGAAATCCATCTAGGCGGAGGAACACCCACATTTTTTAATCCTGAAAACCTCAAAAAGCTTATAAACCAGATTATGAGCAAAGCTGAAAAAACTGAAAACTATGAATTCAGTTTCGAAGCGCATCCTCAAAATACCACAAAAGATCATCTCAAAACACTTTATGATTTGGGGTTTAAAAGAAACAGTTTTGGCGTGCAGGATTATGACCCTCTGGTACAAAAAACCATCAACCGTGTGCAATCCTATGAGCAAGTCAAGGAAGTAACTGAACTGAGTAGAGAAGTGGGGTACACCTCGGTAAGCCATGACTTGGTTTTTGGTCTTCCACATCAGACACTTGAAAGCGTCACTGATTCTATTGAAAAAACAGCGAGGTTAATGCCTGAACGCATCGCTTTTTATAGCTATGCACACGTTCCATGGATTAAGGGGTTGGGTCAAAGGGGATATAGCGAAGCGGATCTTCCTAAAGATGAACTGAAGCGATCTCTCTATGAATTCGGTAAAAAACGCTTCTTAGAGTTGGGGTATGAAGAGATAGGAATGGATCATTTCGCACTTCCTACAGATGGTTTAACCCGTTCCATGCATGAAAAAACGCTGCACAGAAATTTCATGGGATATACTTCTGGGAAAACGAAACTGATGATTGGACTCGGGATGTCCTCTATCAGCGATTCTTGGTACAGTTTTGCTCAAAATACAAAAACTGTGGAGGGATATGAGCGTCAAGCAATGGCTGGCGAGATCCCTATTTTTAGGGGCCATATATTGAGTGATGAGGACCTCGTTATCCGACAACATATTCTCAATATCATGTGCCATTTTCGAACTGACTTTGCAGATCCTTCGATGCAATTTCCAGAACTTCATGACACCTTGTTGCGTCTTCGTGAAATGGAAGACGATGGGCTTATTGAAATTGGAAAAGATTACATTAAGGTTTTTGAAATTGGTCGTCCTTTCATCAGGAATGTCTGTATGGCTTTTGATTTACACCTGATCAGAAAAGCGCCAAACACAAGGGTTTTCTCAATGACTATTTAGAAGATTTCTTCCGTTTTCTGTTGTAAAGAAAGATAGCAACAATTAAAGACAGAGTCAACGAAGTCATTCCTACACCGAAGATTGTCCAGTTTGTCAAGGACTTAAATACGACTAGAAAAACAATTCCAAATAAAAAAAGAGTCGCAACTTCGTTCCAAATTCTCAACTGAGTTGAATCCAAGGGATATTTATTTTTCTGCTGATCTTTAAAGATTTTGTGACAGTAAATGTGGTACACATACAGAAGTACAACAAGGAAAAGTTTCAAATGCATCCATGGCTGATTTAGGTAGCCCGGAAGCTTTATTAACAGCCAAGGCCCTAGAATCCCAGTCAATATAGCAGAAGGCCAAGTAATACCTAACCACAAACGACTACTCATTATTTTGAATTGTTCCGTCAGAACCCTTTTCTCCACATCTGTCTTTTCTTGAGCTTCTCTTTGGTAGATAAAGAGTCGCACAATATAAAACAGCCCTGCAAACCAAGTCACGAGAAAAATAATATGAAGTGATTTCAATAAAAGGATTGACATATAGCTAAGATAGAAACTGCATAAGGCTCAAACTGTTTTTTATCAATGTAATTTTATCAATGTACCCTGAGCAGGTTTTATTTATTGACTCCGCTTACAGACTTCCTAAGGTTTATAAATTTTCTTTAACGAATGCTTCTAAGTATATTCTTATCAATTCCCTTATTCTTCTAAACTCTTTCATAATTTCTTCCTCCGTGCCGTTTACTTTAGCAGGATCTGTAAAATTGACATGATGTCTTATTGACTGAGATGAAAAAACCGGACAGTTTTCAGAAGCATGGTCACAGACTGTAATGATATGAGAGAAATGAATATTACGATATTCATCAATATGATTTGATGTCTGTAAGCGAATGTCAATATCAACTTCTGACATTATTTTAATTGCTCGTTCATTTACACCATGTGTTTCAATACCTGCACTAAAAACACTTGTGGACGGCTTTAATTTTTTCAGGAACCCTTCAGCAATTTGACTTCTACATGAGTTTCCTGTACACATAATCAGGACGTTTTTTTTCATTAAATTGGTATTTTATCTCTGGTTCATGAGGTGTTCGTTCAATAACGATAAATCTATGGAAGAGCTTTATGGCCATCTGTATAATGGATATGCCGTATTGGATGAGCGTAAATTATGTCCTTTGGGATGGCACGTTTATGCAACGTCTTTTACCTAATATGACGTGCCTTCGTGCTGAGCGTGCATCATATAAAACCTGGCATCTTTGAGATTAATATTGTTTTACCCTGCTTGCCCATGTGCTTGCTTTTTCTTTTTAGGGTTCTAAACAACATTCGTCTCCCTTACATCTACAATTTCTAATGTTGTAAATATGTAAAAAGACAATTGCTAATGCGGGAATATATTTCAATTGATGTGTTATTGAAACCAATGTAAAACTTTCGTTTAAGATAAACAATGTCAACAAAGTCCAACAAAACCAGAATAGCCCTTTGATAGTTTTTGAATTGTGATTTTTATTTGCCTGAAGTATTGCAGAGAATGTTACAACTAGGAAAATATAATCTAATGACCTCCACCATAAAGGTGCTTCGCTGCAACAGCTTTGTGAACATATGTTAGCGATAAATATAATGGGTGTTATCGCACAATGAACCATACATGTTATACTTGCGAATACACCAACTTTGTCTGATAAGTTTTTTGTTAATTGCATAAGAATTCAATGACACATTAATATAATTGCAACTGGGTTGCAATTATATGGCAAATATTTTTAATAATAAGTATAGATGTAATGGGGATAATTAGAAAAACGAAACATGTTCAAAAAATTCTTGCTGAATTTTCAAAATATCAAAATGCGGTCAGTGCTAATCATCTTGTGTCATTTTTTAATGAAGAAATGAATAAGTCTACTATTTATAGGATACTTGATAAACTTGAGGATGACAACATCATTCATTCCTTTGTAGGATTAAATGGATTAAAATGGTACGCTGAGTGTTCAGAGTGTACAGTCAAAAAGCATAATGATAATCATCCACATTTTCAATGTGAAGAATGTCATGAAGTTAAATGCATTAAAAATGAGACAAACAAATCTGAATTAATTGGACCTGAGTTTCATGTCAAAAGTGTTTTATTGACTGGAGTATGTGATATATGCTATTCTGCCTGTTAATTCTAGCGAGTATTTCAATAGCCTGTGAATTCAACCTGTCAATAGTCAACATAATTAATGTGAATCAAGGTGAATACCTCCTTTTGTTGACATTGATCACTTTCGTTTCAGGAACTTGAATGTCTGAGAAAAGCTGGTGTTTCTAATTTGAATGACGTACAAGCTAGGCTGTAGATCTGAAATGTCAATGGAGGAGAGATTATGGGTCTGGCCAGACTGGCACAACCTGCCGTGTATGTCACAGATTTCCCAAGTGGATTCGCCGCCAGGAAGTCCAGAAAACCACAATTGTTCATGTGCAGGATTCGGATAGACAGTAGGGCTTTCAATCACGAAGTCCGATAAATTTAGGCTGGAATCCCATGATAAAGAAGCGAGAACAGCTTGAGAGGCGGTCACCTTGCCATGTCCCCAAACGTGGTCTCCAGCAGCAGGAAGTGTGTCAGTGTCTTCATCCTCTCGGGCTGTCGATTCCAATATGGAACGGATGTCTGCCGGAGTCAGCTCGGGATTCGCTTCCAACATTAATGCAACCACGCCAGCTACGGCTGGACCGCTCATGCTCGTCCCAGAGAGTCGCGCAAATTCGTATCCGGTCCCATCGAAATCAACCGTATTGGTGATGCTGTATCCACCATCTCGGAACGAGCTCAAGGAGGACTCTACGTTCACGCCTGGGGCGGAGACATTGGGTTTGAGACGTTCATCTAGGGTAGGGCCGTAGGTGGAGAAGTTTGCCAATGTACCGCCCACTTCCGTCCCCACGGGGTTCAAGTATTCCGAGGTGTACGCCCCGACTGCAATGACGCTGTGGCCACAAGCGGGTTGTTGAATGCCGTAGAATGGGTCACCACCCAACCAACCCGATTGGGCGGCTTGGAAGTCTTGCCCCCAATTGCCCACATCATTCGTCAAGTGAGTGTGATTCCAGGCATGCACACGCCCGCTTTCACTGGTCACTTGCATTACCACTGCAACGTTGGCGTTCCCTTTGTGAATGCGCATCTGCATGAAGGGTCGGCTGTTGGCCGGATGAGATTGTTCCAACACCACGTCGTAAATGATGGTGTCATTGTTGACCACCTCCATGGTGTCTAGTATCAAAGGCCCGTTGGAAGTGCTGTACATCGGGCTTGCACCTATCACTGTCGATAAGCCAGTAGTCACCAGAAATCCCATATCAAATGACTCGCCAACCTCGCCCCACAATGTGAGATTCTGTCCCCAGGTGTTTGGGTTTGCATTCAGCGGGTAAAATTTGACCCGGGAGCGAATGGTATCCCCCGGCGATTGAAAGGTATGGTCAAGGTGAAAATCCACGTCGCCGTTGTTGCCATTGGAACTCACAAACACGACTCCTTCGTCGGACATGGCGTCGATGAATTGGTTGCTCAGCGCACTGCCATCTGGCGTTCCCCATTGCGGTAAACCCCAGCTGTTGTTGATGACCAAACGTTTTCCGTCGGCTTCCGCAACGCTTTGCATCCAATCATAGGCATCTAAAGCTGAGGACTCATCCACCATAAGTGTGGCGAATAAGAATTCGGCTGCTGGTGCCATGCCTTTAAGGCCAATCCCTGCGCCACTTCCCCCAGCAATTCCAGCCACATGGGTTCCGTGTGTAGAGTATCCGTAGACGTTCGACGTGTCGCTTCCCAACAATTGAATGTCCACTGGGGATTCTGCCACTGTTCCGTACCCGTAATCACCGGGCGTGGGCCCAGCTTGACGGAATTGGTCCCAGACCGCACGGATTCGAGAGGTGGAGAGGGTGGTGTCGTGAAACATCGGATGCGTATAATCGAATCCCCAATCGAGTACGCCGATCAGCACGCCTTCGCCATGATAAGGTTGCGGAAGGTTGAATCCTGCATGCACACTGTCCACCCGAGTCCCATAGCGGACTTTGTTGACATCTGGGACTGCTCGAGAGGCCAATTCCACAAGGTCCATGGGCGTGTGCCATAAGGTATGGAGCGCGTATGCATCCACCCGAAACGAGGCGATTCCTTGACGACATGCCCCCGCGGTCACCGCATCTTCATTAGCAGCCCAATCGCGCCATTCGGCTTCCGTAACGCCAGCGGTCAATCGTCCCAAGAATCCCACCATGGCTTGACCGTGTACTTCAGCTACAGGGTACGCCCCGGTGGCTTGCATCAGGCTTTTAGGGCTGTCGTTTTTGGCGACAAGAGCGTTTAATTCTGAAAGGGCTTGGAAGTCCACTTGGGCCATGTCTTGAGCAGAACTCGATCTAACAATGAACACCAAGAAACATAGGAGAGACAGTCGAAATTTCATATTGCTAATGTAGCGCTGCTGCAATTGTTTCTTGATTCATGAATTCAAAGAGTTATCCATGACCTAAATCACCTCTATCATGACCATAACTGCTGTCAGACTTTGGTTATATTTGTAACAGATGATGAATATGTTTAGTCGATGGGTTTTATCGGGTCTTATTTTTTTGACACCGACGCTAACTCTGTGTCAATTGGTCATTTCGGAAGTATCTCCCTTGAATGGTTTTAATGATGTCTTGGGAGATGATTATGACTGGATAGAACTCTATAATACGAGCGCAGATACTGTGCTAATGTCAGATTATCAGATCTCTGATGACGCAGACAATTGGGCCAAATGGATTCTTCCCAGTGATCATTTGCCGCCTGAATCCACAATGTTATTATTGGCTTCGGGTAAGGACAAGCATTATATGGTCGATCATTGGGAGCAGATCATAGGCGATGGCTCTTTATGTAGATACATTACCCCAAATTCACAGGTAGATAGTGATTGGACTTCACTAAACTTTGATGATGCCTCTTGGCAAGTGGGGCCGTTATCTATTGGGTATGGAGACAATGATGACAATACTGTCACATCAAATGTAACGTCTGTTTTTATTAGAAGACAGTTTGACATTGAGTCATTTGACATGATCAAATATTTGGCGTTTCATATAGATTATGATGATGGTTTCATCGCCTATATTAATGGTGTTGAAATTGCCAGATCCCAAAATATGTCGCTTGTTGAGGGTGATTATAATGACATAGCTGCAAGTGAAAGTGAAGCAGTGATATACTCGGGAGGTGAGCCAGGCTCATATGTTTTTGACCATGAATTTCTCACTCAAAACCTTTTTGAGGGGAGCAACATGCTTTCTGTGCAAGTTCATAATGCGTCCGCTAATTCTTCTGATCTTACTGCAAGGCCTTTCCTGCATATAGGTGTTGTTGAGGATATTAACCTTGGGAATAATGACCCTTCAGATTGGTGGACCATCCCTCAAACATATTTCCACACTAATTTTAAGTTACGTACTGGAGAGCCGCTAATATTAAGTAAGATTGACAATTCTCTTATAGATGTGATTGCATTAAGCGAAAACTTAAGAGACGGGTTAAGCATGGGTTACAGTCCATCAAATTATAATTCTATTTGCTATTATGACACTCCTACGCCAGGCTTAAGTAATGAAAGTAGCTTGTGTTATAGTGGAATAGAGGACGATCCAATTTTTACAATGCCTTCAGGTTGGTATGATGATGACATTGATGTTGCGATACAAAATGCGAATTCCGATGTCATTGTCAAGTTTACGCATAATGGAGATGAACCTGGAATCAACGATCTCAATTATTCTTCCCCTTTTTCATTGTCTGAAACATCTATCATAAGCGCTAAGGCATTCAGTACGAGCAATAATCTCCCGAGTTCAACTTCTGATGCGATCTATATACTCAATGAGCAACAATCAGGGATGAATGTGTTTTCAGTGATTACTGATTCCTTGAATTTGTGGGATTGGGAAACGGGGATATATGTTCTGGGTGACAATGCTTCTTCTGAGTATCCATATTTTGGAAGCAATTTTTGGCAGCCATGGTCAAAGAAATCAAGGTTGAAATATTTTGATTCTAATGGGGTGCTTAAGTCAGAGGAGACGATTGATTTGGAGATACATGGAGGTTGGTCAAGAGCTGAGCCTCAAAAATCTTTTAGATTAGATTTTAAAAATCAATATTCAGGATTGTTCGAACATCCTATCATGAACAATAAATCGAATATTTCGAGCTTTAATAATTTAAATCTCAGGAATGGAGGACAGCATGTTTGGAGTGATAAATTACAAGATGCCATCATTTCAAATATTGCAAGAGGGACGCATATTTCTTACTCATCATGGGAGCCAGCTATTTTGTATTTGAATGGTGATTTTTGGGGAATTTATGGCGTTCGAGAAAAGATTGACGAGCATTATGTAGAAAACAATTTTGCAGTCTCTTCTGAATCAGTAGATTTAATGAACACATTCGAAGTGCTTCATGGAGAAGGCTTAAGTTTTAATTCCGATGTGGAAGACATCCTCAATTCAGATCCTGAAAGTGACAGTTTTATCGACGTCTTCGACGCTGTTTTTGACGTAGACTCATATATCGATTATTTCGTATTCGAAACATTCACCCAGAACGCAGATTGGATTGGAATTTTTTGGAATGCGAATAACATGAAGCTTTTCCGGAGTGATCAAATGGACGGAAAATGGAGGTACGCCATGTATGATATGGATGCTGCATATGGATACTTTGGCGCTGGGATTTCTGACAATTATATTGAATATGCAAGGAACCCAGGCTTCGTAAATAATCACAGTATGATTTTTAATCATGTTTTAGAGAACGATGAATTTAAATGTTTGTTTGTCAATAGATATGCGGACTTGCTTAACACACATTTCAGGCAGGGCTACTTCAATAATGTCGTTGATTCTATGTATACTTTGTTATCTACGACCATGCCATTGAATATTCAAAGATGGGGTCAGGTAGAATCTTATAATGATTGGCTTTCTTCTGTTCAAGCGATTAAATATTACAACTTTAACAGATTGAATCCTGCCAGAAACAACGTTGTTAATTCGTTTGGTTTGCCTGGCACAGTTGATTTGATTCTTGACGTGTTCCCAAACGGTGGAGGTCAAGTCAAGATATCTACGGTCATTCCTGAGACCTACCCATGGACTGGAGTGTATTTCAAGGGCTGTCCTGTACAATTAGAAGCGTTGCCAAATGAAGGCTTTGGGTTTGTTGAGTGGCAAAACAACTCGCATATGAATGAAGGTACTATGGGTGCTTACTCTCAAACAGTCAATTTAGAATTAACTGATGATGATTCGTTTGTTGCAATTTTTCAACCCTGTTTAAGTACCATTTCTGTTTCTATACAAAACCTAGGTGATCTCTTTATTCCAGTCTTAAATGACACATATGTCGTATCGAGTTATTCGTGGTTTTTAGATGGTGTAGCCATAGGGTATGGTCCCTTTTATACGCCTTTGTCATCTGGTGACTATCAACTGTTAATTGAAATTAATGGGTGTCAATATCAATCAGATATTTTAAATTATGATATAAATGGCATTGACAATCTTAATGGCGTTCAAATCACAATCAGCCCTAACCCAGCGTCAGAATATATCGTGGTCAAGAAGCATTCAAATGTGGGGATGTCGCTATCGATTACTGATATACATGGACGGGCCACACATGTTTTAAATCATCCTCTAACAGAAGTTGACAACAGACTCGACATCAGTAACTTGAGTCGTGGAATGTATGAGATTATTCTTGAATCTGATATAGGACAACTCAGTTCCCAGAGATTCATTAAAGAGTAAAGTCGTTATTGAAAAACCCTTACGTAATCAATGGCCATATATACCGGAAACAATGTTGATTCATCCGGATATCCAGGCCAATTACCTCCAACGGCTACGTTTAAAATAAAGAAGAAGTCTTCATTAAATGGATATGCTTGACCATTCATCTGTGAAGAATTGATGGTAAAAAATTCAACATCATCGAGGAGCCATCTGATTTGATTTTCTTGCCAATCTATTGAGAATACATGATACTCATCTGCAAATGTCTCTGGAAAAGGAAGTGAGATACCATTGCCATCATATTGATGAACGGAGTTGTTTGCGCCCCAATGTGAGGTGCCATGAACCCTTCTCGGATTTGTCCCCACAAGCTCCATAATATCTATTTCTCCACATGCAGGCCATCCGACGTTTTCAAAGTTTGAACCTAACATCCAAATCGCAGGCCATATGCCTTGACCTATTGGAAGAATCGCACGTACATCTATACGCCCATACGTAAAGTTTTGTAAACCCTGGGATTTAAGTCTAGCCGATGTATACTGTCCATTCGATATTTCGCGCGCAACGATAAATAGATTGTCATTTTGCAAATACGCGTTGTCTTGAGTTTGGACGTAGTTCTGTGATTCATTATTCCCCCATCCCGAATTCCCAGTCCCTAGGTCATAGGTCCAATTTGATGGGTTTATAGTTGTTCCTTCGAACTCATCAGACCAAACCAATTCCATACCATCATATGAGTCTGCTGACGTATAACCTTCATTCGTTATTTCAACTTCGGAGTCATCATTTTTTATTGTTCCTATCGCTTCTTGAATATTGTTTTTAAGGTAGCCCTGCGTGGGATTAGTCAGGACGACCTTAAACTGCTCGTCACTTTCAAGATATGCGTCAACAACGATTTCGACAGAGATATTTTTTTCTATTTCTCCTGGGACAAACATAACAGTCCCATTGCTTGAGATATAATCTTCTCCCGCATAGGCAGAGATATCCTCAGTGTAATAATCTACGGTGACGACCTCAGTATTGGGCGCGTCTAGCTTGATTGTAAAATCAAAATTACTGTTGCTTTCATTTTCGTAGGCACTTCGATCGTTCAGAAATTTTATTTCTGAATTAAAAGGTTCAGTTCCGGAGTCACCACAACTGTCACAACCAGTAAATAGTAGTAAGGTCGCTAGATATAAAGTGAGATTTCTCATAGGTTTATTCCAGACAATTGTTTATTGAGCTACAAAAATATAGGTGAAAAACCCCTCTGCTTGAGTACAATCGCCATTACGTTGCGTTGAATGTAACACCATCCTTGTCTCCGTTAGCTCTACAATATCATATGCGGGGCCGGAATCCCATGTTCCAATAAACCAACAAAATTCATCTACAGTTGGAATTATAATTTGATTTTCCCCACTTGTCCCAGTTCCTTCAGAGAACAGATATGTGAGTTCGGGAACGACTAGCTCATTGATGATGTACCCTTCAAAAGGATTCACTGTCCCTCCATTGTTGTTGTAACTAAATCCACCATCAAATGTAAATTGATAAGAATCATCATATTGTTCATCAACTAAACCATCTTGAGGTGAGCTATACCATTCTGTAGAGTATGGGTCTGGCCCTACAGCAATGGCTGAAATTTCTGATGAAAAGATCCATGTCTTTTGATTGTCGCAACCAGTGAGAAGTTCCAGTTCGCCTTCACAGGGCAATTCTAAAGTCTGAGAAATAGAGATGGTTTGAGAAGATTGTGCCATACCCCCTGCATTGTGAACTGTGTATGTCACTTCGTATTCCCCGGCTTGAGGATAAAATGCCGTATCAGATTCAAGTACTGAGGTCAACCCATTTCCAAATTCCCAAAGATGAAGAAATGAATCTTCAGATGACAATCCAGTGAAGGCGACTCTGTTGGAATCATTTTCAAGAAAACTCCACGAAAATGTCCCACTTGGTCCGTCAGGTAAGTCTATCCCATCTTCTTCAGATGGGGTACAAGCATAAATTAAAACAGCTGTAGAAAAAACGATAGCGATGTTGAACTTATTCATTTTAGTAACCTGGATTCTGAATTAATAAACCGCCTGACAGAGATATCTCGGCTAAAGGAATCGGGAATAACTCATGAGTTCCTGACATAAAGCCCTCGTCACCAAAAATTTGTTGACCGCGATTTTGACGAACAATATCGAAGAAGCGATGCCCTTCTAAGCCTAATTCTACTCGGCGTTCGTGATATATCGCTTCAAGAAGATAAGGCCCTCCTGCGGTAACATCTGGGAGAATATCAAGATTGCCACCTCTGGCCCTAGCTCTCACCTCATTCACCATTTCAAGGGCAATTCCAGTTGCACCAGTATGATATGCTGCCTCAGCCCTAAGAAGCACAACATCAGCATATCTGATCACCCTGTCGTTTGTTAATCCATTGGGATTGGGGTCTCCTAAAGCATCTGACTCTTCTGCGGCAGTGTTAAAGTATTTTTTACAGTAGTATAAGTGTGGCATTCCTGTGGCTTCGAGTGTGAAAGGACCGCGATCACCCATCAAATCTCCAACTTGATAGATAGATGCACCGAGTCTTGGATCACCATCTTCAAATTCATCAACGAAATTTTGTGTTGGAATGTTAAATCCATAGCCTCCAAATTGGCCTCTGGCCCTTTGAAATACATTTGTAAAAGTACCCTCCAATTGGTTGCCCCAATTGCCACCAGACCCATTCATATATTGAATCTCCCAAATAGAGCCTGACCCATTTTCTCCCAAAGTGGTGAAAATATTTGCGTAGTTTAAATCTAAAAAATACTCTCCTGAATTGTAGATCTCATCTGCCAAAACCATTGCATCAGTCCATTTCTCTTGGTATGCATATGTCTTTAATAGAAGACTTGCGGCTGCGCCCCAATTTGCTCTTCCAGTTTCGCTTAATGGTCTTTCGCTTCTTCTCGGCAAACCTAACATCGCTTGGGTTAAATCCGTTTCAATAAATGTCCACGTTTGTTCTGCTGTGGATTTTACTTGTTGATACTGACTAGGGGCGAGCAATTCATCTATAAGCGGGACGCCACCAAACATTGTTGTCAGATTGAAATACCAGTAAGCCCTTATAAATCTAATCTCACCCAGTAACATTTCCTTGGTATCGCTGTCCATTTCAATTCCTGGAATATTCTCCAGTGCGATGTTGCAGTATGCGATGCCTTTATATGCAGTTTGCCACTCTGCGAGAAGCAGTTTACTGTCACTGGTCCCTTGGAATGATTCAAATTTTAATAAATCTGGCTCATCTCCATCACTGGAACCTCCTTTATCGGTGTCATCTGAAACAACATCTCCAAAGTACCATCTGAAATGAGGCGCTAAGCCGCCTAACCCTTGAAGCGGTGTGACTTCTTGTTGAAGGTTGTTATAGCATGCAATGGTTGCAGATATGGCGTCATCTTCATTTTGATAAAAATTAGCTTCTGTGGATCCTACCAGTGGATTAATATCCAGAAAGTCTTTTTTGCAAGACACCAAAGAAATGATAACGGCAAAAATGATGCTGCTATATGTAATTATTTGTTTCATGTTGCTTATTTAAAATGTCACGTTTATGCCACCCATAAATATTCGTGGAGAAGGATAGAAGCCTCTGTCTATAGCTATCTCTAGTGTTCCCCTAGAACCTATTTCAGGATCTAATCCGGAATACTTGGTGATGGTTAATAGATTCTGAGCTGAAATGTAGACTCTTACACTTGATGCTCCTACTTTCTGAGAGGTTGTATTATTTAGCGTGTAGCCTAACTGCATATTTTTAATCCTGAAATAAGATCCATCTTCTACAAATCGGTCAGACACTCTGTTGTTTTGGTTCGGGTCAGCATGAGATATCCTGGGATACTCATTTGTAGATCCTTCACCAGTCCATCTTTCTAACGCTGATATTGGCAGATTTGTTGTGTTGAGATCATATCTGAAAATACCATTGTAAATATCGTTTCCTTGAGAGCCTTGAAGGAAGACACTTAAATCGAAACCATTATATTTTACTTCACAATTCATAGCATATGTAAAGTCTGGATGAGGATTTCCGATCATCACTTTATCCTCAATATCTATGATTCCATCTGTATTTTGATCTACAAAAATAACATCTCCCGCTTGCGCATTGGGCTGAGAAATATTTGCTTCTGCTTCTTCATTGGTTTGGAAAATACCACCCGTTTCATATCCATAGAAATACGCGATAGGCATGCCGATTTCAGTATATGACACAAAATCACCTGCACCAAATACATTGCCACTTGAAATAGGCTGTCCACCTTCACCTAATCCAGTGACTTCGTTTTTAATGAAAGAAATATTGCCTCCGAAACTGTAGCTCATCGGATTGTCAAAATTTTTGTAATTAATCGCAAGCTCTATACCCGAGTTTTTTGCGGACGCTACATTGGTCGCAGATGGGTTAAAACCTACAACTCCCGGGACAGGTACGACAGCTAACATATCGTTTGTGTTTTTGACAAAATAATCACACACCATATTTAGCTTTCCTTGAAAAAGATCGACATCTAAGCCAACATTGGTCTGCTCTACTGTTTCCCATTTTAAATCTGGATTGGAAGTATTCACAGGGCCTGCTCCATTGACAATTTGCTGATCTGTTCCGAAGGTATAGTTCAGACCATTATAAACAATAGAGGTATAATCAAAGCTTCCGATCCCATCCGCATTGCCATTTCTTCCCCAACTGCCTCTTAGTTTGATGAATTCAATCCAATCTTTTTCAATAACCCATGGCAACTCAGTGAAGTTAAATGCCGCAGAAAAAGAGGGGAAGATGCCATATCTATTGTTTTCTCCGAATTTCGAAGACCCATCTCTTCTCACAGTTCCTGATAATGACCACTGATCTCCTATTTCGTAATTTGTTCTTATAAATGTTGACAAGAATGCAGACTGATTTATTCCACCACTTGATTGAGGCGCTTGTTCTGCAGAATTAATGCTGTTATTTAAAAATGCTTGGTCTGGGTCATTTGAAGATAGGCTGTCTCTCACGCCGACGAGATTGGAGTATTCATTAAATAAAGCAGAATACCCAGCAATAATGCCTAGCTTATTGCCGTTTTTCAAGTCTTCATCATATGAGACGAGATTTTCCCATTGCCAATTTGTGTATTTGTTTTCAGCTTGAATGAGGACATTCGTCTCTCTCCATTCATAGGCTGGTCTGTTGGGGTCATTTGAGCCAATACCCAGATCAAATGTGGGCATAAAAATCTTTTGTGATCCAAGTGATAAATCAGCTGAGAAAGTTGATTTGTATGAGAGATTATGAAGAATGTCATATTCGGCGAAAGCACTGCCTACAAATCTATTCGTAGTCCAATTGTCAAACGTGTTGGCGATTTGATTTACAGGATTTGCAATATCTGAGTCAATGAAATTAGAGTATGAATACGTTCCATCGGGTCGAGTTGCAGGAGTGACAGGGTCCATGTTTAAGGCTCTTACGACAGGCGTTGCAAATTCATTATTTTCACCCAGCGCATTTCGGTTAAGATTCGTGAAATTAATATTCTGCCCCATTCGAAATCTGTCAGTACCATCTTGAGTGGAGGATACCCTAAACGTATATCTTTCAAACTGGCTTTTTTCTCCACCAATTATTCCATCTTGAACAAAATAACTGCCTCCCACCGCGGTTGAACTTGATTCGGTGCCACTGGTGAAATTAAACGCATGGTTCATGATAGGCGCTCTTTCGAAGATTTCCTTTTGCCAATGGGTACCTTCGCCCAAGGTTTCAGGAGAAAGCAAATCAGAATAGGGAGCGTAGCCTGCAGCTGATCGGCTTTCGTTCATCAAAATAGCATATTCTTCAGCATTTAGCAAAGACATGTATTTCGACGGCTCCTGCATTCCATAATAGCTGTCATATTTAATTTGAGCCTTCTGATTTTTCTTCCCTTTTTTTGTGGTAACCAGGATAACGCCATTTCCTCCTCGAGCACCATAAATAGCGGCAGAGGCTGCGTCTTTGAGTACCGTAATAGATTCAATATCTGAAGCATTGAGATAATCTATGCCAAAACTAGGAATACCATCGACGACAAATAATGGCTCAGAATTGTTAAGTGATCCGGTACCTCGAATTCTGATGGACTGAGTACTTCCAGGCTGTCCAGAATTTTGTGAAACTTGCACGCCAGAAGTTCTTCCTTGAAGCGCTTGTTCAGTTCTTAGAACTGGAAGCGAAGTGATATCTTTTGTACCAATCGTTGCAACAGATCCAGAGATCTTACTTCTATCTTGGTTTCCATAGCCCATAACAACAGCTTCTTCTAGTCCAGCAACATCGAGTTTAAGATTTATATTGACAACCTTAGCTTCTGTCTGCGATCCAGATTCTATCGTAATGTCCTGTTTAATATATCCGATAAATGAGAACTGTATAACGGGTGCTGTTGAAGACGTCGTAATGGAATAATTGCCATCGGAATCTGTAAAAACACCATTGTAAGTGTTTTTTTCTAATACGGTTACTCCAGGCAAGCTTTCTCCACTAATTAAATCTTTTACGACGCCTGATATCGTAACATTTTGTCCAATAAGATGAGATGAGACGCCGAAGAAGAGAAAGGCAATAAGTATTTTCTGAATCATATTAAAGGAGGTCATTTAGACTTGATAATTCTAATAGAATTAGATTCCTTTTCTGTCATTACAGTGAGTATGTATAATCCAGAATCGTAAGCACTCATATCAAAAACTTCGTTATCAGCAGTTCCGCTTATCTCTTTTCTTAGGATCGTCTTTCCTGCGATATCATTTATGATTAGAACTTTATTTAACGGATTATTCCCATGGAATTTGACTGTCGCAATGTCTTCCACTAAAGTAGGATATACATTGAAAAATGAAGCGTCTTCCTCTTCACTTATATTATTAACCATACATCCTTCACACGAATTAAAGCATACTGTTCCTGCTTCAACTACAACGACAGTAGAATCTAATTCTAATTCTATGACCCTATTTGTAAATCCATCAGTCGTAATTGTACACGCAGCATCTTCGGTAGCGTCCAGGTTCTCGGTGCCATCCCATCCTCCGTTATTGAACTTGTATTCGTGTATCCCTGCCGCAAGATCAACCGTCACATCGTAGACACTGTCGCCATCACCGTCAGTCATTTCAACGGATGTGCCATCCCACCCGTCAATGCTTGGTCCTGTAATGTAAATATTTCCAAGTATCAATTCTTGACTCATGTCTACACTAAATGTTACCGCCACGTCATCCTTAACGGGTGGGGGGGTCGCGTCACAAGCATCGCAAGCGTTAAAGCAGACGACATCAAGAATTAATTCATCGCCAGATGTTAATTCTACGACTCGGTTGACAAATATGTTTTCACCATCAATAGTTGTTACTGTACATGCACTGTCCGCTTCGGTCTCCAGTGATTCTGTACCATTCCATCCGCCGTTATTGAATTTATATTCGTGAGTCCCTAGACTTAATTCTCTGGTGTAAGTGTATATTCCGTCGCCGTCTGAATCATCCATGAGTTCACATGTGCCACACCAATCATCGATGATTTGTCCCGTGATGTATATGGGGCCTAGGATCGTTTCTTGTGACATATCAACTTGAAACGTTACGCTAGCAGAGTTGACACATTCTCCGGCAGTATATGATGTGACGCCACCTTCGTTAGTCGCAATACACGCGTTATCATATGTCACACCATTACAACCACATACGTAATCTATGACTGTTGGACATACTGCATCAGGATTGATCAATGACTCATCAACACATGCGACAGTAGCACTGCTGTAAAGTGTCACATTAGTCAACGTGACTTGAGAATCGAGCGTTGTTACATACATTAGAAATGAACTAAACGTATTGGCTCCCTGAGAGGGGATAGCTACAGAATAAGGCGCCTCATCTGTTCCACTCACGGTGACCGCCACCGTATTAAAGCTAGGCTCAGTGTCTGGATATGGATTGTACTCAAACCTAAAATACACTTCAGTGTCAGTTCCAGCAGTTGCCCCTGTGAACGTTATTTCTCCTGCCTCTGAAAAGCTTAACGGATAAAGGCTTACATCTTCATTGGCAAAACCTCCCCATGTTTCTGAACCTGTAGGATTTTGATATGTGTTTCCATCCATCGATGTGCCGCCAAAAACACCTGTGAATTCAATATTGGTATTCGTTGTTTGCGAAAACGCAGTGAGTTGAATACAGAAAAGTGAGATGTATAAAAAGTATTTCATGATGTATTAGATGGGGTATTAAAACAGATTAAAGACTTTTATATTGTTGTCTTTTAGTGGGTTAGGTGAGTATTTCTCAGTGTACAAGATTCTGATTAATGCGATTCTCACAAACAAATATACTTTAACTACAATCTAATATGGTGCTTCTTGATATAGATTATTGTAAAATATACACTAAGCATTTGTCTCTAACATTCATTTTGTCTATCGACAGAGTTCGTGTTACTTGATGAGATCGAATGTTTTTGCAAATGAATTAACCCTGATTTTGAAATTCCCAGATTCAATAATATAGGAATTATCTATTCCTATAAACCCTAGATCTTTAAGAGGTATTCTCATGGCAACATCTAAGGTCTCATTCGGTCCAATGTTTACCTTTTTATAGTGTCTTAACCTTTCGACGGATGGCGTTATTGATGCAACAAGATCTGAGATATAAACTTGAATGACTTCTGTGGCTACACATTCGCTTTTGTTAGAAAGAGACACCGTCAATTTAATTGTGTCATCAATTAAATAAGATGATTTATCTATTGAGATAGAATCAATACTTGCTGCGCAATAAGAAAGTCCATCGCCGAAATTAAACTGCGGATTAAAAGCATTTAAAGAGAAATCTGTATGTATATCCTCGGTGTGTTTCCTGAAATAAGGAATGTGAGAAGATGCATTTTTAGGCCAAGTGAATGGAAGTCGACCTGTAGGATTCACGTCACCGCTAATAATTTCTGACAACGCAACACCACCATAATCGCCAGGCAAATAAGCCATTAAGATTCCATCGGCCAAAGGTTCAATCTCATTGAATATTCTGGGCCTGCCTTCAATGAAAACATATATGATTTTTATACCTGTAGACTTCAGAGCGGTAGCGAGATCTTTTTGATTTTGAAATAACGTCAGGTCCTCAATGTTTCCAGGAGTCTCAGTATAGGGCATTTCTCCGAGGAATAAAATGGCATAATCTGGTTTTTGTGATCTTGTTTCAGAGACTATTTTATCAATATCAGACTCATCAAAGTCCATTTCTAAAGGGAAATTAATGACATTGTCTTGGCCAAATTTTTGTATTAAAGCTTCGGCTGCATTTGGTCTTTCTGAATTAGAATATTTAGGATCATCTCCCTGCCAAGTGCCTGACCATCCTCCATTAAGTGCCAACAGACTGTTGGCTGTAGGTCCAGTAACAAGAATTTTTCGATCTAAGCCAATCGGGAGTGCGTCAGATTCATTTTTCAGCAAGGTTATAGATTCTTCAGCTGCTTGGCGTGTGTAATTCTTTACATCAGGCTCTTCAGAAGTGATGACACTTGTTGTGGGAATGGGGTTTTCGAACAATCCCAATTCTAGTTTTAAATGAAGGATTCTTCTTACACTTTCATCTATTCTAGCTTCAGAAATTTCACCATCTTTAATTAAATCAAGAAGAATCTCAGGGAATTCTAAATCTGTAGGCACCATGCTCATGTCTATTCCAGCATCGATGGCCAGTTTCACAGCGTCCCTATAATTTTCAGCGACTTTATGTCTTGACACAAGGTATTTAATATCCTCCCAGTCGGTGACTAATACACCCTCAAAGCCTAGTTCTAACCTAAGTAAGTCGTGCAATAGTTTTTTATTTATATGTACAGGGATTCCATTGAGTTCACCACTGTTTACCATAATAGACTTCGCGCCTGCATTTATAGCTCTTTCAAAAGGAGGAAGGAAATATTCTCTTAATTGTCTTTCAGGTATCCAGGCTGGCGTTCTATCCTTTCCGCTCAATGGCATGCCATAACCATAAAAGTGTTTTAATGTTGCAGCTATTGGATAGGGGCCTTCTTGATAGCCTAATACCATTGCTTCCCCCATATCGGACGTAAGTAATGGGTCCTCCCCAAAGGTCTCCCAAAATCTTGGCCAACGTGGATCCAATCCCAAATCTAAAACAGGTGAGAAATTCCATGGGATTCCTGATTCATACACATCTTTTGCAGAACTTTCAGCAATTTTTCTCACAAGCTCTGTATTCCACGTCGCAGCTAAGCCGATTTGTTGAGGACTAAGTTCAGCACCTGATGTATAGGTCGCTCCATGGATTGCATCGATGCCATATAGCACAGGTATTCCAGATGTTTTTTCCTGTGTTGCAGCAGCTTGGATGCCCTCGATTAGGGTGTTCCATTTTGATGAAGAGTAAGCGTGGCCTCCAGAATTTAAGATGCTCCCAATTTTTAAATCAACAATGGCTTTTTTTAATTTATCTTCATTCAGCGTATGTGGTTCATCTAATGTGTATGGTCCACTGCCATCACACAACATGCCTAGTGTAAGTTGAGTCATCTCGCCCACCTTATCTTCTATCGATAAAGTGCGCATAAGGCTATCTAAGAATATCTGACTCCTACCTTTTGTGAGCATTTCTCCGCTGTTGTTACAGCTGAATAAAAACATAATAGAGGTTGCCAAAAGGGCATATATACAGATGAATCGAATACTCATATTTACTAAAATTTTCCCAAATCTAGTCTAAAGCTGTGACTTTAGTTCCTTAAAACTGTATTAGTTTTTTGAAAAATTCATGACAATTTATAGAGAATCCTGAACGTGTTTCACGACCTTAATAAAATCACATGATGTGTGATTGGCCAGCTTCCTTATTCATTTAGTTGAATGTTATTTCACTTCATCAAGCATTTAGATCACACCCCAGTGGAAAGACACAGGTCTGTCAGAGACACGTGCTTCCAAAAGCTCCAAGGATGAGTAGAAGGTCATCCACAGTGACATTCCCGTCTTCATTCACGTCATGCTGACACGAAATATTACAACCGAATTCACTTAAGACGAGCAATAAATCTTGGACAGTTGTAGATCCATCTTCACTTAAGTCTGTATAACAAAACGGGTTTACATAGCAATCGCTGGGACCGTATACCGCATTTCCAAGGAAGAAAGAGCAAGCTGGTTCATCTTCAAAGCTTACATCTAGGTTAAGCCAAGCCCCATTTGAAGGTATGTCAATAACATATGTCGCTCCTGACTCCTGAAGTACAAAAGAGCTCCCATTTACTGAAACACCTCCTGATTCAGGCGCGCCAGTGTAGTCAACAGAAAAGCTGACTGAGTAATCCCCTGTAGTTGGATTGCAATCTGTGTATGAGACGACTTCAACATTTACAATATCACACGGAATATCTGCGCCGGTCCAAAATTCATATCCATGAGATCCATTGCCGATATATTCAAAAGGAGGGAGGGCATTCACGAAAGTTCCGACTTCCCAAAACCCTAAAGACGCGCTAATATCTTCGTTTATGCTTCCTGCTCCGCCCCATTGTATGTAGTCCATTAACACGTTGGTGGGCCCGTACAATTGCACATCGCCAAATGTTTCGTCAGCGCCCCAATTTAACCAAGCCAACTGAATCTCTTCACCGGCATCTAAGTATAGATTTTGGCCGCCAGAAATATCATCAAAGGAGTTATACATTCCGTTTGAATACACACCCCAATCACTTATATCACCACCACAGTCCGACGTGTTTTTTACCTTAATTACATTAGAATTGGGATTGACGTATTGAAAACGAATCAAAGCACAGCAGGGATCTCTTTGAGTGTAGCAATTGGTGCAGCTTGCAGAACATGTTTCTTCTGTATTGACAAATATCTCAACATCCACAGTTTCGCTGTTAGCGGGTGTGTTGGCCAAAGAGATGAGTTGTGGACTGTTTGTGATTGCGTGAAAGGTCCCGTTAACGTTGAAAAAACCTAAGCTTGGCGGGTTTTCGTAGGAAAGAACCAGTTGTTGGGTGTATGTATTTGTCAATGGATTGCATGCAAGTTGTGGTCCAGGTGCGATGTCAAGTATTGAACATACAGGCGGATCCATGTCGCATGTCGTATAAATCGCATTCACCAGGCCTTGGAAAGACGCCTGACCAGACTCGACTAAAGTGTGGTCAGGACATACGGTATAGATTGTTGGGAAATAGGAGTTTCCGTACGCATTAAATATCCCCTGAACATTATCGAAAACAGGGTATGGCGTCCCCGATACCCAATTGCCAATCGTATTTGAGCCTGTACCATAGAGATCTGCGGAAGTGGTAGATCCGTCAGACTCTAGTGAAAAAACGTAAACATCTCCTGTGCCGTTTGGACCGTAGATGTTCCAAATGTCATCTAAGATTCCCGATTCTTTGTAGGTCCAGCAAGGACCACACCATGTTGCGAAGAAATCAAGTATTACAGTGTTTCCAGCATCAAGGAGTTCGTAGAGATTATATTCAACACCATTAATATCGGTGGCTGTAAAATCAGGCGCGATACTGCCGTTAGGTAATTGAGCTGAGCTATCCACTGAAAGTAAAATAAGGATTGATAATGAAAGTGTACGAATATATTTTTTCATATTGGTTTCATTGAGAGATTCACATACAAGAAATAAAATATTTCGCTGTCCTCAGTTCGTTTTGTAATATAATGCTATTCATCAGTAAAGCGCAAGTTTAACCCTTAGGAGTGTCAGCAAAAATTCCCGATATTTGAGGACATGAGATACCTTTTGTTTGCTTTTTTCTTTTTGCTGTCTTTTAGCCTGATGTCACAATGTGATTCTCCAAAAGAGATTATAAGAGCAGGAATGACATATTTCGGATGTTTAAATGATTCAGAAGAAATGCACGGCTATGGAACACTTACCAGAACTGAAGGAGATATAAAACAAATTCAGTGTGGTGCATTTGAGTATGATGTATTTTTAAATGGTGAAATCACCTTGCTTGATCAAGGTGATACTTCACTCTATCAAAAAGGGGAATTTAACCGTCATTCTCAAAATTTAAAAACCGGGATTTCAAAACATTATGGATCTCTTACCTTTCAGTGTGGCGCATCTGAAATAACACCAAAAAACACCATACGCATTGTCACATATAAGGATTACGAAGTTTTAGACGAGACATCTAATTTTGACAATCACTACAACGCTCAAGACATTATTTCAAAGGGTGACTCCACTTATGTGCGAATAGAAACAAGAAACAGCCACCAATATATTGCTGTTAAAGTAAATACAGTTGAGGGAGAATGGATGTTTGATACAGGCGGTGGTGATTTGTCCATAGGATATAATTTGTGGTCACGGATCATTGATCAAGTTGATGTCGAGTATGAAGATTTAAAAATTGAAACGTGTGGAATGGGTGTAGGGGGGAACCCTAATTTTTACGATACATTTCAGCTAAACAACCTCAAACTAGGTGATTTTACAATCAATAATGTTGTCGTTTCTGTGGCCAATGATCCAGGTAACAATGACAATTTAATGGGTTTGGGGTTTTGTAAAAAATTCAGTGACGTACAATGGTCATTAATAAACGAGAAAATTCTCTTTATTAAATAACCTATTCGCCATGTAGCGCGTCAAAGACTTTTGTGACTAAACGTGGCATCGCACGCTTTTTCAACGCGTTCCAAGTCATCACTTCTCCAGCGACTTCTTTTGCGTAAGCTTCCAAGGCAGCTTTACTGGGTGCCCTCCATCCTTGAAATGTGGCCTCTATTCTTCGGTGGGTGAGCAGATGGGTGATGGGCTTCATCAACGCGCCAAGCGGAAGAAAATGACTGGGGGGAGGCGTCTCTGGAAAGGCCCACATGTTTGCCCAAACCCCAGATTCAGGACGCTTGATGGCGACGATGTTGTTTTCAAAACGAGCGATGTGCCACGTCAATTCCCAGCGTTGGACTTTCTTTTTAAGTTTTTTAGCTGGCAGGACTCCCCACATGTCTGGGTTGTTTGCTGAGGCGCAGTGGGTCGAAATGGGGCAGAGCGTGCATAAGGGTTTGCGGGGTTTGCATACCAGGGCGCCCAGCTCCATCACCGCTTGGTTGTGGTTTCCGGGGGCGTCGTGATCTAACCAAGCATCTGCAACTGTTTGAATCGCTTGGGCGCCTGTTTTTCCATCCACGGGGTCTGCAATTCCAGCCCAACGTGACACGACCCTTTGAACATTCCCGTCCACAGCTGCGACAGCTTCCCCTAGGCCGATGGAGGCGATTGCGGCAGCAGTATATGGACCTACGCCAGGCAACTTAAGCCAAGCGTCATAAGACATAGGGAATTCTCCCGCGGCTTCTATGATTCGGGATGCTTTGTGAAGAAGTGTAGCACGTCTATAGTATCCAAGACCTTCCCAAGCTTTCAGTACTTCGGATTCAGAGGCACGTGCCAAATGGCCAACAGTAGGAAAGCGTTCCATAAAAAGATGCCATTTGGGGCGTCCCGTTTCCACTTGTGTTTGTTGTAACAAGATTTCGCTCAACCACGTTCCGTAGAGTGAGGGTTTGAGTCGCCACGGTAGATTTCGCGCATGATTTGCATACCAAGTTCTCAAGCCTGCTTGGGCGACAAGTGCATTGTTGAGGTTGGTCATTTGTAAGGGGATTGGGAATGCTTACAGCATTAATTTTATTCGAACTTGGTGCCGAAATCCTTTTTAAATTTTTGCATTTTCGGCGTGATAACTGCCCGACAGTAAGGCGCTTCTTTGTTCATCTCGTAATACGCTTGGTGCACATTCTCCGCCTCGTAAAAGGTTTCAAATTCAGTCACCTCAGTCACGATAGCGGATGGCCAGTCATTTTGCGCGCGGACCATTGCAGCGAGAGCGATCTCCTGTTGTAGTGGGCTGTGATAGTAAATGGCACTTCGGTATTGTGTGCCTACATCAGCACCTTGGCGGTTGAGCGTTGTTGGGTCGTGTGTCCCAAAAAAGACTTCAAGCAACAGCTCTAAACGCAAGACTTTCGGATCGAAGGTAACCTGAATCACCTCTGCGTGGCCAGTTGTTCCTGCGCAAACCTCTCTATAAGCGGGGTTCTTAATGTGTCCGCCAGAATACCCTGAAACGGCCTGTTGCACCCCTGGGATGGATTCAAACACAGCTTCGATGCACCAAAAACATCCTGCGCCCAAAGTGATTGTCTCGAATTGTTTTGTCTCTGCGTTCATGGGTTCGTGGGATTGGGCGTATGTGCTAGAAGAAAAAGAAAAGAAAATCAGGGCACTTGCAAGCGCAACAAAGATGTTTCTGAGTCTAAAGTTTAGCTGATTATAGGATTGAAATTTCATAGGCTAAATTTACTTCATATCTCAATTTCTCAAATGCGTTTAACAGACATAGTGAAAAAAAAGGTTTTTGTGGTGTGTCTCCCCTTTTAATCGTTAAAACAGCGTATGTCAATGTGAAGCAGCGCTAAAATACAAAGTAGGGTGCTTTTTTTATCAGAGGTATAATAAGTTGACCTGAGTTGGTGCTGCGATGGGTGTCAAATATTTGTGTCTATATTTGAAGCATTAACCTTCAATTTAATCGCAGTATGATTCGCAATTTATCGCTCAACTTCTTTCTTGTATCTGTCTTTTTTCTCCTAATGTCGTCAGATGCGTCAGCTCAGACGTCTACTATTTCAGGGACTGTTCTTGATTCAGAAGCACTTTACCCGCTTCCTGGTGCATACGTACAAATCTCGACCCTTGAGGGTTTTATGATGCCCACTGACATGGATGGCAGATTTTCTTTTGCCGATGTTCCTATTGGACGACACGTTGTCAAATTAAGTTTTATGGGGTATGAATCTCGGACGATTGATGGTGTTGTGTTGGTGAGTGGTCGGCCTGTTGTGCTTGAAGTCAAAATGAGTGAAAGTGTTTTTTCAATTGCAGCTGCTGAAGTTACTGCGACGCAATCAGGAGAGGTGATGAATGAAATGGCAACGGTCAGCGCACGGGCGTTTACCGTGGAGGAAACCGATCGATATGCAGGTTCTCGCGGAGATCCAGCACGTATGGCGAGCAACTTCGCCGGTGTTCAAGGAGCCGATGATTCGCGGAATGATATCGTGGTTCGGGGGAACAGTCCAAGTGGTGTTTTGTGGCGTATTGAGGGCGTAGATTTGACAAATCCTAACCATTTTTCAGTGCCTGGAACAGGAGGAGGGCCCGTAGCCATCATTAACAACAAAACATTGGCGAATTCGGATTTCTTTACTGCAGCCTTCCCCGCTGAATTTGGCAACAGTACTGCTGCGGTGTTTGATTTGAAATTACGAAACGGAAATCAAGACCACTGGCACGGGAGCGCTCAATTGGGATTTCTCGGTACTGAAGTCCTCCTTGAAGGCCCGTTAAACCGAGACAAGCGCTCGAGTCTTTTGGTGAATTACAGATACTCCACAGCATCTATATTTTCGGCTGTGGGCATCGACATCGGCACAACTGCTGTGCCCAAATACCAGGACGGCAGTTTTAAGCTTTTTACACCTACAAAAGGAGGTGGGTCTCTATCATTCTGGGGCATTGGCGGAAACAGCAATGTAGATATTCTCATATCCGATCAAGAGGCACCCGAGCGCAACATATACGGAGACAACGACAGAGATCAGTACTTCAGAACTGGAACAGGGATGATGGGACTGACTCACACACAGCCTCTCAACAGTCGCTCGTATATCAAGACGACGCTGGCGGTAAGTAGGGACCGTCAGGACAGCAATCACGATTATGTCACGCGTGAATTACTCATCACAGAAAGCGACACTTCTTACACAAACATCCAAACGAGCCCTTTAATGACGTATGGTTTTGTAAAAGATCGCCTCGCCTTGGCCGTCCATGCGAACCACAAACTCGAACCCACGACGGGTACTGCAACTTTGCGCATGGGATTGAACACCGATTTGATGATGTGGTCGTTTCAAGACAGCATACGTGCTTTTACCGATGTACCTGACAGTTTAGGGGCATGGGGGAGACGCTGGGATGCAGACATGAAAGGCGCCTTGATTCAGCCGTTTATTCAGTTGAAGCGCCGTCCGAATGAAGCGTTGACATGGACCGCTGGTCTGCACGCCATGGTGGATACACGAAGCGGTGCTTCCTCTTTGTTTGAGCCGCGATTAGGAATGCAGTGGGTGTCTAAAGGTGGAACAGTTTGGTCTGCAGGATCGGGCCTTCACAGTCAAATCCAGTCGCCTTACATCTATGCATCTGCCACCACGACTGAAGAGAACGGTCAGCTCAACATGCCCAATCAAGAACTGGGATTCACGAGAAGTATACACAATGTAATCGGCGTGACCCGCAAACTGTCTGATTTGTGGACCCTGAAAATGGAAGTCTATCACCAGCATTTGTTTGAGATTCCCGTTGCGGATCTCAGCACGGAATGGGGCGCGAACAATGGGAGTTATTCGCTGATCAATGCTGGGGGAGGGTTTTCACGGTTGTTCCCCGACACCCTCTTAAACGAAGGAACCGGTCGTAACATGGGCGTGGAAATGACCCTTTCTCGTGCGTTCCGTGAGGGGTGGTTTATGCTCCTTACAGCCAGTGTGTTCGATGCAAAATACACGGGTGCGGATGACGTGAGTAGAAACACCGATTTCAACGGGCGGTATTCATGGAACTTCCTCGCAAGCAAAGAATGGAAATTAAGTCCGAGTTTGGGCTTGGTGACCGGACTTAAAGCCACGATGGCAGGTGGACGTTGGTACGGTCCTGTTGATGATGATGCGAGCCTTGCACAACGAGAAATCATATTCATTGATCAAGACAGAAACACACAACAATTTGATGATTATTTCCGATTGGACATCAAGACAAATTTGACGTGGAATCGTCCTGAAACCACGTGGGAGTTAGGTATTGATTTTGTGAATATTCTCGGCACTGAAAATATCCTCAAGTTGACGTATGCGCCGGATGAGATGGATCAGAACGATCCGAACTACAGCCCTGTGCGACAAGAATATCAGCTCGGATTCTTGCCAATTTTCTTTTTGAGAATGGATTTCTAGACGGTCCTGCTGAACATCAAGTGACTGCCTTTGCCCTCATCTGCAATGTAACGGCTTCGCCATTGTGAAATTCTCCTTCACTGATTTCTGTGACTGCTTTTTCAACCTGAATGCATTCAAGTTTTGAAAAATCGGCTTTCATCATTTGAGCGTCAAACAACATGTCCTCCTTTTTTGGCCCACCAGAGTGTCGGCCAAGTTGTTCTTTGTGAAAGCCTTCTAGAATGAGTGTGCCACCAGGAGCTAACCACGATTCTATTTTATGATGAAACTCTTCTCTAAGATGAGAGGGCATGTGAGCGAATATTAATCCGATCACATCGTAGTGCTCTTTTGGATAAAATTCAAACGCATCTTCGCATGTGCTGTGTATGGTGACCCCAGCTTCTTTTGCCCATTGCAAAGACTTTTTTACCCCGACCTCACTTGCGTCAAAAGACCTCACTTTTAATCCAAGCTGAGCTGCATAGAGCGCATTTCGCCCCTCACCGTCACATGGCAGAAGGATATTCATCTTCGTTAAATCGCTTGTCTTTCCTAGCGCTCTTAATGTCTTTGCAAAGTATACATTCGGTGTTTTTCCGTAGGCTGCTTCGTTATTAATATATCGGTCATTCCAATGTCCTTTCATGTGACGAAATTAAGAAATTCAGTTTGTGCAAATGGAAACGCAATAAAGCGTAGTATTAATGCTGGTTTCATCGTTTGATTGATTTGGAAAAGTTAAAACCTTTTAAGGGTGCAAACACAGATGATTTGTGTAACTTCCCTGTCCGCTTTGTCGAAATTTTTTACCCTCCCTAAGTATGAATAGGAAAATGAAATTAAAATGGTGTCCTGCAAGTGATATTGCATTTGATGCGGTGCCGTTTTTTGATGAGGGGGTGCAGGCGGGTTTCCCTTCTCCTGCAGAAGATCATCTTGACCTTGATTTGGATTTGAATTCGTATCTCGTACAGCATCCGTCGGCAACCTTTTGCTGCAGGGTTGAAGGTGATTCGATGGTGGGAGCGGGTATTCAGACTGGGGACGTAATTATGATAGATCGATCGCTTACGCCCCAGAAGGGCAGCATTGTGCTTGCGGTGTTAGATGGCGAGTTTACGGTTAAGCGCGTTGATGTTCAGGACGACACACTTCTTTTAATTCCTGAAAATCCCAAACTTAAACCGATTGTGGTGGGGGAGGAATCTGATTTTCAGGTCTGGGGAGTGGTGACATTTGTGATTCATAAGGTGTGATGTCTGGTGCGTCAGAACATATGATTGCGTTGGTGGATTGTAACAATTTCTTTGCCTCTTGTGAACGCGTATTTAAGCCAAACCTCGTTGCTAAGCCCGTCGTCGTTCTCTCGAACAACGATGGATGTGTGATTGCACGGAGCAACGAAGCCAAAGCTTTGGGTGTGAAAATGGGTGCTCCAGCTTTTAAAAGCGAGCGATTTTTTGCGCACAACGGTGTACATGTGTTCTCCTCCAATTTCGCTTTGTACGGAGATATGTCTAAGCGTGTCATGGATACCATCCGTCCTGAAGTAGATGACATGGAGGTATACTCTATTGACGAGGCGTTTATGGTTTTTAAAGGCCCTGCCGCTGAGGAGCGTGCTCGCGCGTTGCGCCTCAAGGTAGAAATGTGGACAGGTATTCCAGTGTCGATAGGTCTCGCGCCGACAAAGACCCTGGCCAAAATTGCCACACGGATTGCAAAAAAAATGCCCGAGATGAACGGCGTATTCGTATTGCGCTCGCCCGCCGATATCAACCGCGCGCTTCAACGCTGTGATGTGGGTGACATCTGGGGCGTGGGACATCGCTCGGCGTCCAAGCTGAATTCCTTCGGGATTACAAACGCGTTGAAGCTTGCTCTTGCTGATCCCGGATGGGTTCGCCGCCACCTGAGTGTGACCGGAGTCAGATTGCAGAAAGAGCTGAACGGCACGGTTTGTTCTCCAGTTAATGACGTCGCACCGCGCAAGAAAAACATCAGAACCGCACGTTCATTCGGTGCGGAAGTGAAAAGTTTGGCTGGCCTTAAGGAGTCTGTGGGGACTTTTGCGGTCAATTGTGCCATGAAGCTTCGTGGTGAGGGGAGTTGTTGCGCGTCAGTCACGGTGTTTGTGAGTACGAACCCCTTTAAACCTCAAGCGACTCAGTATCACGGTGCACGAACCATCAAGCTCGATGTTCCCACGAATGACAACCTCGAAATTGTCGCGGCTGCGATGCGTGCTTTGGGCGAAGTATTCCGATCAGACTGTACGTATAAAAAGGCGGGTGTTCTCGTGGGAGATATCGTTCCGTCGAATCAAGTTCAGCTTGGGATTTTTGATTCCGTGGACCGATCGAAACGTGGTACGTTAATGAAATCGATTGACACCATTAATGCCCAAATGGGACGAGATAAAGTGCGGCTTGCTGTTCAGGGTTTCGATAGGAAATGGCGCCTTAAGCGAGAGCGATTGTCTCCTTGTTATACGACGCGTTTTGCAGATATTTTAACGGTCTCGGTGTAATATATAGTGCCCCTATTTGTTTAGCAATCCGTGTTAAAGACACTCAGTATGACAAGCAGATCGATTATGTTGACAGCGCCCATACCCTCACTGTTGATGTCGTTTACGCAGTTTTCGATACATCCAAACTCGCCGAGTAGGATGAGTATGTCTGCGACAGAGATGATGCCATCGTTATTTAAATCTGCGGGGCACGCACAGGATTCATATTCGCATAAGCCATCGTCAATAGTCGCTGATATATCGTAGTTGCAAGCATTTTCATCAAGGCAGCCATAGCATGTGTAATCACACTCACCACTTTCGTAATTCGCGAGTGGGTTGAAATTACAAGAGATGTCGTCCATACATCCATAGATTTCTAATGTGTCGCACACGCCGTTGCTATTTTCATCCAATTCACAATCTCCACCACATGTGCCAAGCGCATCCAGGACATTTCCGTCACAGTCGCATTCTCCTTCGGGTATGTCTGAACACCCACACGCATAGACCGCTCCTGGTCCGTTACATGCGCCACATTCGTCGGCGATATTTCCGGCGCAGTCGCAAAACGCTTCTGACCCAATCTCGCTGAAATCTTGCTGCCAGTCTGTGTCAGAGGGTCTCTTCCAAAACACTCTCATGGCTTCATATCCTTGCCACTCTTGCCCTCGGGCACGAAGTGTCACCGTGACACCTGCTGTAAGTTCAATGGATCCAGAAGTATTGCCCAGACCTTGTACTGCTTCACCCGCATAAGAAGAAGCAATGTTATCGCCGTTAATCGTTAGGTCTCTGCCATCATCACCCTCAATTGTAAAAAAGTAAACGCCTGTCTGATTTGGGGTAAATGTGGTAACAAAACGCCAGCTCACATAGGAGCCAGGTAAATCGATTCCAAAAGCAGAATTCAGTGTACTGAAACTCGTCCAATCAAAAAGGATACCCGCGTCACCGATACCCTCAAATAAAAGCGATGTAGCAGGATGTGAAGGATCTGTCATGTCATCCAAGTCACTTTCGCTCGAAGCGTAATTGGGATATTCACTTACGTTTCCAGAACCGAAATGAGTTCGGTAGAAAGAGTAAGCAGCCATTCCTGGTTCACTGAATTCCGGAATCCCGTTTCCCCCACACACACCGCATTCATCCGGATACTCACAGCTGTCATCATTGTAAAGCGCTGCGGGGTCATAGTTGCATGCTTCTGGATCAATACATCCACATAATGGGCTGCCATCCACGCAGTCATCTTGAGCAATGCTATTTGAAATCTGAAATATTAACAAGAATATTAGAGACAATATTTTCCCGATTTCATTCAAAAGCATGGTGTCAAAGATACGATTTTATGTAACCTATTGACTTGTTAGACTTAAATGGTTTTTTGGGTGATTTTGATGCGTATGTTTTGTTGCAAATAATCACGACCTTTGGGCCATGGAAACGCGGATAAATAAATTTCTAAGTGAGGTGGGTTTTTGTTCGCGTCGGGCAGCGGACAAGTTGCTTGAAGCGGGGAAGATTACAATCAATGGCCATGTTCCTGAGTTGGGCACGA
>CAJXHE010000015.1 GCA_913051865.1 uncultured Flavobacteriales bacterium | reverse complement strand
GGCTGCGAGGTATATTGAAGTCCGGCTAAGCAAGTTTGGTAAGGAAGTCTTATTCAATCACAAGACGACAAAATGGCTTGCGTCTTATGATGGCAGGAATAAGGAGCCTGAAACGGAACCTGTGAAATTCCCGCTTTTGCTTGCTCAAGGCGTGGAGGGAATTGCTGTGGGTCTTGCATGCAAAATCCTGCCTCACAATTTCATTGAATTAATTGATGCAAGCATCGCAATTTTGCAGGGAAAAGGATTCAAGCTCGTGCCTGATTTCCCGACAGGTGGAATGGCTGATGTAGAGATGTACAACGATGGGTTACGTGGCGGTAGAATCAGGGTGCGTGCCCGAATTGACAAGGTGAATAACAAGACTTTGGTTGTGCGTGAGGTGCCATTTGGCGTCACAACGAGTTCGCTTATTGACAGCATTCTTAAGGCCAACGAAAAGGGCAAAATAAAAATTAAAAAGGTCGAAGACAATACCGCTAAGGTTGTTGAAGTCGTGGTGCACCTTGCAAACAATGTCTCCCCAGACAAGATGCTTGACGCGCTGTATGCATTTACAGACTGTGAGGTGTCACTTTCGCCCAATGCATGCGTCATACTTGACGATAAGCCTCAGTTTATCGGTGTGAAAGAGATTCTCAAAACATCCACTGAAAGAACGAAATATCTGTTAGGTAGGGAGCTTGAGATTGAATTGGGAGAGTTGCAAGAGCAATGGCATTTCTCTTCATTGGAGAAGATTTTTATAGAGAAACGTGTTTACCGTGACATTGAAGAGTGTGAAACATGGGAGGAGATCCTGGAGAACATTCATCAGGGACTGAAACCACATATAAAGAATTTACTTCGAGAAGTTACAGATGAGGATGTGACAAGATTGACGGAGATCAGAATTAAAAGGATTTCAAAATTTGATTCCTTTAAAGCAGACACTAAAATCAGCAATCTGGAAGCTGATATTGAGAAGGTGAAGCACCGTCTGGAAAATTTAACGGATTATTCTATTGATTGGTTTAAATCATTAAAATCGAAGTACGGAAAAGACCGAGAAAGGAAAACGGAACTTAGAACATTTGACACGATCGACAGATCTAAAGTCGCTGTGGCGAACGTCAAGCTTTATGTTCAAGCTGAAGAGGGTTTTGTAGGCACTGGATTGAAGAGAGGAGAAGGAGAGTTTGTGTGTGATTGCTCAGATATTGATGATGTGATTGTGTTTCGCAAAGATGGAATCATGCAAGTGAGTAAGATTACTTCTAAGGCCTTTTTCGGCAAGAATATTCTGCACGTCGCGGTTTGGAAGAAGGGCGATATTCGTACCACATATAACGTGATTTATCTTGACGGTAAATCGGGACGCAGTATGGTGAAGCGTTTTAATGTGAAATCCATTACAAGAGATCGAGAGTATCCCATTACAAAAGGAACCCCAAAATCGAAGGTGTGGTACTTAACCGCAAACAGGAATGGGGAGGCTGAAATTGTGACCGTCAACTTGAAAAATCAACCCAAGTTAAAACGCCTTAAGATAGATTTAAACTTTTCAGACATTGCCATTAAGGGTAGAGCCTCTGGAGGGAATATTGTGTCGAAGTTTCCAATTAAAAAAATCGAATTAAAAGAAGCCGGGGTGTCTACTCTTGGAGCGAGAAAAGTGTGGTTTGACGAGACAGTACGGAGATTAAACGGAGAAGCGAGAGGTGTATTCCTGGGTGAGTTTCATGCAGAAGATCACATCATGGCGCTCCATTCAAATGGAACGTATGTCATGACGGGATTTGATTTCAGCACCCATTTTGATGACAAGATGATTTCTGTTGAAAAGTGGGATTCTGAGCGACCGGTTTCTGTGGTGTATTTTGATGGTGAGAAAGAGGATTGGTATGTCAAGAGATTTTTAACGGAACTTTCATTAAAACCTTTAAGTTTTATCGGTGATAATGCGAATAGCAGGCTTGCCTTTGCAACGTCGTTGTATCATCCTCAGGCCAGAGTGAAATACAACAGGAGATTTAAGCATACCAGAGATAAAGTTGATGAGATTGTTGATCTGCGCGGGTTTATCTCTTTAAAAGGATTCAAAGCTTTGGGAAACAAGCTAAGTTCACTTCCTGTGACTGAAGTGTTGTTAGAGCCAGCGAATACAGATCTGGAAAATGCGGTCGCCATGGAGATATTGGAAGCGCGAAAAGCCGACGATCTCATAGATCAGGCTTCGGAAAGTGTTGCGTCTGAAACTGCTGTTTCAGGAGATGTCGATGCGCCAGATGATGAAATTTCTGATCAAGATTCCGAAGAAGATTCTACGGAATTCGGCGAAAATGGTCAAAGCACGCTGTTTTAAGGAGGTTAAACGATGAAGTCAATCGTCGCAATTGTTGATTCAACATTGAAGGAATTGGGGGTATATCGTTTTGTAGAAAGCAGATGAATGATTCAATAACTTCAAAGGGGAGTCCGCGGGGGTCGGGGCCATGGCCAGGCTCGAATGATGAACGGTCGGTTCGTGTTTGGTTTAAATCAAGAATTTCGAATGGTGTAGAAGCGGAGGAGAGGGATTCTGTGGTGGGATTGTGTTTGGAGGTTGTGTCAAGAATGGTGAAGGGAGAAAGGTTGATGAACAATTACCGTTACCCAGAGTCAGAGATAGACAAGTTGGCGGTCATGGCAGACAGAGTCTCTAAAGGAGATCCCGTCCAGTATGTGATAGGTACAGCGCATTTCGATGGGTCTGATTTTAAAGTTGATGCGAGCGTGCTTATTCCAAGACCGGAAACAGAAGAGTTGGTTTTCTCTCTTGTGGAAAAACTGCAGGCTTTTGATGAGAAAGGGTGTGTGTTAGATCTCGGTACAGGGTCAGGATGCATTGCTTTATCAATCAAGAAAAGGTTGCCAGAATGGAAGGTGTTTGCATCTGATTTTTCTCAAGGTGCAATTGATGTTGCAATAGAGAATTCAAAATCAATCGACGCTGAAGTGGATTTTGAATGTTCTGATGTTTTGCAAAAGAGACCGTTTGAGCCCCAATGTTTTGATGCGGTGGTGTCCAATCCGCCATATATCCCAGCGCATGAAAAAACGAATATGGAATCTAGGGTTGCAGACTGTGAGCCTTTGTCGGCTCTGTTCGTGCCTAACAACGACCCGCTTCTTTTCTATACGCGAATTATAGCGCTATGTGAGGGAGGGATGTTAAACCCTGGAGGTTGGTTGGCTTTTGAGTGTCACACGAGATTTGCAACGGATGTCGCGGACCTGTTTCGTGGGGCCAAGACACGCTGGGATCAGATCTCATTAATTAAAGATTTACAGGGCAAACCAAGGCATGTTTTTGCGCGTATTGATTTAACTTGACACCTTATGGAGACGACATCAGATAAGGAAATTGCCGGCAGAAGGATATCGGAATTACGTGGTGATCTTCACGCGCATAATCACCTGTATTATAATAAAAATCAGCCTGTTATTTCTGACAAAGCGTTTGATCTGTTGCTGAAAGAACTCGAAGCTTTGGAACTTGCGTATCCTGAATTCAATGACCCTTTGTCACCTACAATGCGTCCCGGAGGTATTGCTCAGGATGGATTTGACAAGGCTAAGCATTCTACGCCGATGCTGTCGCTTTCAAATACATATGATGCGCACGAAGTGGAAGAGTGGATGTCAAGAGTTGACAAAGGTCTTGAGGGAGAAGATGTTGTCTATGTTATGGAACTCAAATACGATGGGGTCGCCATAAGTTTGGTCTATGAGAAGGGGAGGTTGATGAAAGCCATCACGCGGGGAGACGGTGAGACAGGAGAAGATATTACTGCCAATGTGAAGACGATTAGGACGATTCCTTTGCTCATGCAACAACCTGCTCCTGAGAACCTTGAAATACGCGGTGAAATATTTTACCCATTTGAAGACTTTAAGGCGTTAAATGAATTGCGAGAAGAGGAGGGGGAGGCGCAGTTTGCAAACCCCAGAAATACGGCAGCGGGTTCTCTCAAGCTCCTGGACAGCAAAGAGGTCGCCAAGCGCAAACTCGACTGTATGATGTATGGCGTGATTTCAAAAGGCGTTTCAGACACTCACAGCGAAGCTGTTTCAAGTGCAGGAGATTGGGGGTTTAAGGTACCCTCTGAGAAGTTAAAAATGATTTCTACTTCAACAGATTCGAAGGGTGTCATGGCGTTTATTTCATATTGGGATATCGCGCGACATGAGTTGCCGTTTGCCATTGATGGGGTCGTCATAAAAGTAGACAGATATGATCAGCAAGAGATATTAGGCCTGACTTCAAAGAGTCCGCGTTGGGCCATTTCTTTCAAATTTGAGACTGAAAGAGTTCGGACCCAATTAAAGAAAATCACTTTTCAAGTGGGGAGAACAGGTGCCGTGACCCCAGTTGCAAATTTAGAGCCAGTGCTTCTGGGTGGGACGACAGTCAAGCGCGCGTCTCTTCACAATGCTGATCAAATTGAGCGTCTGGGTCTTCGTTCTAATGATTACGTGTTTGTAGAGAAGGGTGGAGAGATTATTCCGAAAGTTGTCGGCGTAGATGAAAGCGCCCGAGCAGTTGCGGTGGATTTGTTCACTCAATCTGAATCTGTTTTTCCGACACATTGTTTGGAATGTGGGACTGCGCTGATCAGAGAAGAGGGTGAAGTCGTGCATTACTGTCCAAATGCGGCGTCTTGTCCGCCTCAAGTGAAAGGTAGAATCAAGCATTTTATAAGCAGGAAAGCAATGAATATTGATGGGCTGGGGTCTGAAACTGTCACCCAGTTGGTAGAGGCTGGGCTCGTCATCGATCCAGGGTCACTCTATACACTCACCTCTGAAGATCTTCTTCCCCTTGATCGGATGGCAGAAAAATCGGTTCAGAAATTACTGTTGGGCATCGAGGCGAGTAAGCATATTCCGTTTGAAAGAGTCTTGTTTGGATTGGGCATTCGCTATGTAGGGGAGACAGTTGCAAAAAAACTTGCACGTTCTTTAGAGAGCCTTGATGCAATCATGAATACAAACCGTGAAGACCTGATTGAAGTTGACGAGATCGGTGAGCGTATCGCGGACAGTATCCTGGCATTCTTTGCCGAAGAGAGCAACAAGAGCTTCATTCATAGACTTAAAGATGCGGGGCTTCAGTTTGCTGTGCAAGAAGTGGAGGGGGCAACAGACAAGCTTGCCGGTGCCGCTGTTGTCGTAAGTGGGGTTTTTGAAAAACACGACAGGACAGGCATTAAAAAGCTTATAGAACAACACGGGGGCAAGGTGTCCTCTTCGATTTCAAAGAAAACAAGCTATATCGTCGCGGGCGAGAAAATGGGGCCAAGCAAAAGAGAGAAAGCAGAAAAACTTGGTGTCCCGATAATTTCAGAGGAAGAGTTCCTTGATAAAATTTCTGGATAGAACGATTCTGTACTTCTGACTAAGGCGTTTTGTAAAGAATTTCGAGAGGTCCGGTGTATGAACCACTTTGGACTTCTCCACACAAGGACTTGTAGTCCACGACCATCACATAAGAGCCAGTGGCAAGTCTGTCACCGTTTGCCCTGCCATCCCATGCGAGAGGGAGTCCATTGTTCGCGTAAACAAGATCACCCCATCGGTTGTAAATGACGAGGTTGTACTCATCTAGGACGGACAGAACTTCCACACTTGGTTGGTCAGAAAGAAAAGGCTTTAGGTAATCATTGTAGTAGTCATAATTGGGTGTGATGACGTTAGGCATCGTGAGTTGAGAGATGTCGATAAATGCATTTTCATCTTGTTCAACGGTGACGAAATCAGTGACGGTTGTGGTGCACCCGTTTTCACTGAATGTGACAGTAAGCAGATATTCTCCTGGAAGCGCTGCAATAGGCTCGAGAGATGTAGGGTCTATTAGTCCTCCTTCACCTTCAACCCATGTCCAGTCAATTTCATTTGTATAGGTGTCCGGAGAAATGACTGTCCCTGCGATAGATATTTGGGGTGTTTCACAACTGATCATGCCTTCTGCAAATCCGAGGTCAATCACCGGAGTTGTAAAGTCTTCCAAAACAACGGCTTCATCTTCGGACGTACATCCATTCTCTGGATTGGTGACAAGCAAATTGTAGGTTCCGCCAGATACAGCTGTGGGTTGAGCAACATTGCTGTTTCCGAAAATGTCGCCATCAGTTGTAGACCAAACAAACTCAGCGTCGTTGTCATTAGATGCTCCTAAAAGCACGAGTGTGGTCATGTCACAATTGATCACGCCGCCCGAGCCTGCATCTGCTGAAAAGGACAATGTATCTAGTTCAATGCTGTAGGTGTCTTCTGCGGTACACGCACCGTCATCAAACGAAACGCTTACAGTGTATGAACCTCCATTGTCAATGACAGCGCCAAATTCCTCAGAGCTGAGGAAGTTTCCTCCATTTGAAGCGGACCAATTGTACGTTAAGCCATCATCGAAATTGGAATTGGCAGTTAAAATTACATTTGTATTGATACAATCGATGACATCAAAATCCGCAGAGATATCGACCTCCAAGGGTTCTACAAAAACCTCGATCGTTTGCGATTGCGAATCACCGCAAAAGTCAGTATACGTGACTGTATAAACTTGTGTGGATGGAGGTGTCGCGATCGGATCGTATGCATTTGGGTCACTTAAAAAATCAGTGGGCGTCCATGTAAATGGTTGTGACAAATCACCGCCTGAGATTAATTGCGTGGATTGACCAGGGCACAGTGTGACATCTCCTGTAGGTGTGGCATTTTCATAGAGGCAGACTGTGTGTATGTTGTTTGCGCCACCTGTTGAGGAGGTGAACCCCCACGTGACTTGAGTGTCTCCATCGAAGATGTCGTTGATCAAGTCAATGCTCGCTACAAGTCGGAATTCACAATCGAAATAAACATTGAGTTCTTCTGTGCTGGGATCCCATGTGATTTGAACAGCATGGTCCAAACCGTCTTCAATGTCTGCCCCAATAGAAGTCGCTGTCACAGGTCCTGCTATTGCTGTTGCTGCCGTATGGTCGACAATGCCATCAGAGATGATGCCAATGTGATCATCAATAAGATCGCCTACGTCAGGATTCAGATAAGTATCGAACTCAATGCCTAAGCTGGGAAGCAAACCTTGAAACCCCATACCTTGACCCAGTGCACCTATCGCTGAAGGCCCGATGGTCTGCATCACAAACATCATCCCGTCACCTCCGGGATTCGTGCTGGACCCAGTCCCTTGATTGTCGCCGAAATTCATTTTAAATTGAACATCGAATGGTTGCGCTAAATCAATGGCCTCATCATACCAAACAGCGCCTACTTGTGTTGGTAAAGCGTCGGTTAGTTGATAGCAATTGTCACTCAAAGGAACAGCGTCGCCCTGAAGCGTGTATTGAGCGGTGGCCGGTAAAGACAGGGAACACAATGAAATAGCTATGTAGTTACGAATGCGCATGTATTGTATCAATTTAACCACAAGCTACGAAAAACGAGTGTGTATTGTGAAGTTCTTCATCAAGAAGATGAACACTCCAATGGTGACAGGTTGTGTTGATTTAAATTCTATTTATTTAGAATTCGATATGAAGCTTGAGATTCAATCGTCTTCCAGTCAGGAAGTTTGGGATGGCATATTGTCTGCCATTCACATCCTCGATCCACGTGTGGTTAATCGTGTTGTTGATTCCCAGGATGTTGAAGACCTCAAGAGAAATAAAGCCGTTTTTATTGAGATGTTTGTCAGAGGTCAGCAGCTCTTTGGAAAAACCGATGTCAACCCTTCTGTAAGCAGGTGTTCTGAGGACGTCTTGATACCGGTTCATAGTGGGTGGGCCATAGGGGAGACCTGTGCCAAAAAATAGACTCAGCAGCACTTTGTATTCTGGATTTTTGGGCATCTCGTCTTGGAACAGCAGGCTTACGCTAAGGCGTTGGTCACTGGGGCGGGCAATATTCCCTGGTTCGATGAGAACAGTATCAACTGCGACATCATTCCAAGTGTAGCCAGGGATTATTTTGACACCCTCGTCATTATAAAGCTCCAAATAGAAGTCATCTGCAATATCTTCCTCAGTTTTGAGCGCGCTAAACCGCATCCAACTTTCAATCCCGTCGATGAACTCTCCGTTGAGCATTAAATCAATTCCTGTCGCGTATCCACTCGAGTTGTTTGTGGCGTAATAACGTTGACGTACATTTTCAACTTCATAGGGGATGATTTGGTCCAAATCCTTGTAGTACACCTCGCCTACAAACTTGAATTGACGGTTGTACATTTCGAATTGATGGTCCACACCACCAACAGCATGTATGGCACGCTGCGGAAGGATGTCCGGATTAAGTGTACCGTTGACGCCACGCATTTCACGGTAGAAGGGAGGCTGCCAGTAATATCCGCCAGCAAAAGACCACGTGGTGAGGGGGCTTTCTGTAGGCGTGAAGCTGATGTGAGCCCGAGGTCCACCCACAAGGTGTTTTCTTAATGTGTCGCCAGGTTCAATCTCAGGTGTACTTAGTGACCAATAGTGGAATCGAGCGCCGACGTGGGCGTTTAAGATGCCTTTTTCTAAGTCGATTGACCAAGTATCTTGAACATAGCCTGTAATTCTGTTAGAGCGTACCGTGTTGGAAGTGCGGATGACGTTTTGGAACTCCAGGGGTTGAAATGGCTGTGCGCCGGGATCTGTATAGCCTACATTGTCCTGAGGATGCGGGGAGATGTATCCCGAACTGTCCACAAAAGACCACTCAGATAAATTGTCAAGAATAAGTTCAGTAGATCCCTTGAGTCCCCATTCCATAAAATGTTTTCCTTGGCCGATATCGATGGATCCCTTTAATGCAGAAGACAAAACTGTGGCTTCCAGTTGATTCCTAGCGTGATTCAGAAAACCACCAACACCAAGGTTATCCGCTGATTCACCGAAATCGTCTGAGCCAGGATCGAGCTCGAGTTCATCTAACCAATACGCGCCTAAGATGTCAAATGATTCCGTCTCGACCGTTCTAAAGGCAGAATTAATCCACCTGATTCGGTTGTTTTCGGTGATTCTCTCAAAAGCAAGTGCCCCAAACCCTGTTTGGTACGCGGTTTCTTCTTCGCCATCGAAAAATATTTTCAACCGTATTGCATTATTGATCGTGCCGATGTCTGTTTCTCGTGTCTGAGGTACGAAGTTGTAATCGTTCTGACCGTAAACGCCGAGGAGTTGAATTTCCCATGGTCCATATCCGTCCGGATCCCAAGTAATGTAGGTTTGGGCGTCGAGATACGTGGGGTTGTATTCTCCGCTCTCATCGAGTGTTCCTAAAATGTAGGAGTTGTCACGATAGCGAATGCCCGTATTTACTTTAATCCTTCCATTTGCAGCGATCCCATCGTGTTGAATCTGGGCCCCCAGCAGACTGGCTGTCACTTGCGTTTTCCGTTTTGTGGGTTTGCGGTAGTGTATGTCTAGAACCGAACTCAGCTTATCGCCAAATTTGCTTTCAAACCCACCAGCGCTAAATGAAATGCGCTGAACCATGTCGGGATTTGGGAAACTCAGTCCTTCCTGTTGTCCACTTCTGACAAGAAAGGGGCGGTATACCTCAATGTCATTGACATAGACCAAATTCTCATCAAAACTACCCCCTCTTACATTGTATGCGCTTGACAATTCACTTGTAAAGTTCACAGGAGCTTGCAATAGAACATCTTCTACCGTACCACGAGGTGTCGGTATTCTACTTGTAACCCGAGGGTCAATGCGTTGAATAGAAACATCATCACGTCCAGACTCAATGACTTCTGCAGCCCCGATTGTTACGGTACTTTTCAGAACGACTTGAATGGTTAAGTTTTGTTTTCCTTCAAAATCTATGGGCACTTCTTGAATCTCATATCCAATCATCGAACAACGGAGTGTCCATGGCCCTGAAGATGGAAGGGAGAGTTTGAACGCGCCAAATCCATCAGTAGACATGCCAAGTCTGTTATTCTGGATGACAATTAAAGTTGCACCTGGCAAAAGGACGCCTTCACTTCCACGTACATTTCCTTGAATAGTGAATTCCGAAGGTGTTGTTTGGGCGGATAGAGGAGTGAATGACAAACACAAAAATGCACCAAACAATGATATGTACAGGGCAATTTTCATATTTAGTCTCTTTTTAAATCCCCATTTTTAAGAGCCTTCAGAAATTGAGCCCATGCCACCGGATTGAGCAGGTTTGTGGTGGGGATTCCTCCCAGATTAGAGTACTCATAGGCTGTTTCGCGGGCAGTTTGGCTCGCTATAGCCTGACCGTCTAGCCCCACATCGATCAACCTGTCATAGATGTCGAAAGGGTCAATTGCTTGTTGTCCTATGGCGTATGCATCCTCTTCTAAGCCTAATGCCATAAATTCTTTTCTAAAAGCATCACGCGAAGGCCAAGGATAGATATATGCATTGTTAATCATTACCGTATCCCGGCTCATGGGTTGGACTAGGCTAATTCGATTCAACTCACCACCAGACGGAACAATGACTTCTCTCGTAATGAATCCTGTGCTGGAGAAACGCAGCGTGTCTCCTTCAAGTACAGGGATGCTGAAGAATCCTTGGGAATCCGTCATGGTTCCTCTCGCATCTCTAGCTCTGTAAACAGTAGAATACGGAATAGGCATCAATGAATCACCTGTAACGACAAGACCGCTTACTTGAACCACTCCTGTGACGAGTTGTGTCGTGTCGGTCTGTGCGTGAGTGGCTGAAGCCAAAGTGAACATTGTCAATATGCAGATGAGTCGTGTTAACATAGTTGTCAAGTTAAGCCTGTTCTGTTTTGAATTCACTCGTCACATGGAACGTAATCTCAGGAAAGTTGTCCATTTCCATTTTGAGAAGGAATGGAGAAGGCGCTAAGTAAACTTCATTGTTATCTTTATCTACAACAATGTCATTTGCTTTAATCCGTCTGAATTCACCTAGTTTTTCTTCATTGTCCGAGACGAGCCAACATGCTTTGTGATAGGGTTTGGGCTGGAACTCACATTTCGCGCCATATTCGTGTTCAAGGCGGTATTGGATGACTTCAAACTGAAGTTCTCCCACAGTTCCCACAATTTTTCGATTGCCTGCAGTACGTACAAAGAGCTGTGCCACCCCCTCGTCGGTAAGTTGTTTAATCCCCTTTTCGAGTTGCTTGCTCTTCATAGGGTCCTTATTCACGAGCTCCTTAAAGATTTCAGGGCTGAAGCTCGGGATTCCACGGAACTGTAAATCTTCGCCTTCAGTAATGGTGTCACCAATTTTAAAATTACCTGTGTCGTAAAGGCCGACAACATCTCCCGGCCAAGCGACATTGACCAAGCTTTTATCTTTGGCAAGGAAGGTGACAGGGTTTGCGAATTTTAATTTTTTATTTAATCTCGTATGCTTGTAGAACGTATTTCTTTCAAACTTTCCAGAGCAAATTCTAAGGAATGCAATGCGGTCTCTGTGCTTGGGGTCTATGTTAGCGTGTATCTTGAAGATGAAACCCGTAAGTTTCTCTTCTACAGGGCTTACTAGTCTCGTGCTAGCTTTAACAGGGCTGGGTAATGGTGCGATTTTTATAAACGTATCTAGCATCTCTTGTATGCCAAAATTATTCACTGCACTTCCGAAAAATACAGGTGCCACATTTGCATCTAGATAGGGTTGGGTATCCCATGTGTCATATACACCGTCAATCAATTCGACATCCTCCCTGAGTTGATCAGCGTGCGTTCCGACAAGGGCATCTAGTTGTTCATCCTTTAGATCTTTTATGGCGAAGACCTCCTCGGCCATCTTGGTTTTGTCTGCCTGGAATAAGCGAACATTGTGGTCGAATAAGTTATAGACGCCTTGAAAGGTCGCTCCTCCGCTGATAGGCCAGCTTAGAGGTCTCACGTTAATGTCTAGTTTCTCCTCGAGTTCATCTAGCAGATCAAAGGGATCTTGCCCTTCCAAATCCATCTTGTTAACAAATACGATGACAGGCGTCTTTCGCATGCGGCAAACCTCCATGAGTCTCTCGGTTTGAGCCTCGACTCCCTTCACACAATCAATCACAAGTATGACACTGTCCACAGCGGTTAACGTTCGGTATGTATCCTCGGCGAAATCTCTGTGACCTGGTGTGTCAAGAAGATTAACGAGCATGTCCTTGTAATTGAATGCCATGACAGACGTAGCGACAGATATTCCACGTTGACGCTCAATTTCCATAAAGTCTGAAGTCGCAGTCTTTGTGATTTTGTTATTTTTCACAGCCCCTGCAGTCTGAATGGCTCCACCGAATAGAAGGAACTTCTCGGTAAGCGTCGTCTTTCCAGCATCTGGGTGAGAGATGATGGCAAATGTTCGGCGCTTAGCGATTTCTTCTTGTATGGTTGACATGATGGAGATTCAGGTGCTAATTTGGGTGCAAAAGTACGATTAATTGCGGCGGTCTGGTCTTAGGGTAACCTCACTATAAATCCCGCTTCCATTTGCTTCTATTGCCTGTAATACTGCATTAGCAATAAAGTCGGGCTGCATCCCTGAGTCGAATGTGGGTTTGTATTGTGCTTTCAGCGTTTCGTTGTTCGTTTTGTCGATAAAGGATGTGTCTACTGAACCAGGATTAATCGTTGTAATTGCCAAGACATCTTGAAATTCAATTTTCAGAGACTCGCTGATGGCCAAAACAGCATGTTTTGTGGCACAATACACCCCGCTGTTAGGGAATATATTGCGTGCAGCCACCGATCCGATATTGATGATTTGGCCCTTTGCTTTGACCAGATGTGGAAGTGTTGCATGAATCGTTCGAAGTACACCTGTCACATTTACATCAACCATGGTTTCCCATTCTTCAATGCTTCCTTGAAGAAGCGGATTGAAATATCCGACGCCTGCGTTGGGAATTAATATATCGAGCTTACCGAAGCGTGTTAAGCATAATTTGCTGGCCATCTGTAAGTCGTCGTAAGAGGCGACGTCACCTACAAAAAAAGCGAAGTTCCCACTCATGTTTGCGCACGATATCTTTAAATCTTGAAGTTTGTCTTCACTTCTGGCAAACGCAAATACATCATGTCCATTGCGACATAATGTCTTGGAAATACTCGCTCCAATTCCTTCTGAAGCTCCTGTGATAAAAACGGTGTATGGTTTTTTCATTCTTAATTGGGGTTGTTATTCCATTGTGCAAATCCGATCACTCTATCGTATCCTTGAAAATCAGCATAGTAAACAAAAACGGTATATAAGTTGTCTGTCGCGAAGTGATTGCCTTCAATGTCATCGGTAACACCAAACTCGAAATCAGGGGCGCTGGAGTCCTTAACGAGATAAAGGTAGTCGTAGTATCCTTGTTTTAAAAGAATATTAGCTTTGTATGCGGATGCTTCGCTATCCCACGTCATTTTCATAGTTGGGTTGCATTTTCCGCTGCTTAATTCGCCAAATATAAAGATGTCTCGTCCATGAAGTTCATAGGGCATGGGAAGCGAAAAATGCGCCACAGAATAATCACTTCCTGTGTAGATTTCGTGCCTGTCATTTGAAATAACGAAAGCGCCATTAATGTCGGGCAGAGAGGTATGGTATGTGTAAGTTCTTCTTTGACTTGGGTCCAGTAGGTGGTGGAAAGAATATTCTCCTTCAGTAATGCCTGCGATTCCTCTCGCTGTAAAGTTCAGGCTTTTTAGATCGACATATCGATAGGAATTTCCGCCTGGAAAAACATAGCCTACTTTGGAAAAGTCCAGTTCTTGTCCTTTGATAAAACGAGGTGAAATGTCGCTTATTGCGTTGTCCCACCGGGCATTTTGGAGAACTGTTGTAAATAAATTATTGTAGGGGTCAAGAAAGTCGTAACTGTCTTCTTTGACGACAAATGAAATTTCTTGGTGCGTTCTTCGGAGCGCGATGTCCACGGGTTCAAGCATTTCAGCTTGGACGACACTTAAATCTTCGTACACCACAAATCTTCTAGAGATTAATATTTCTTCAGGCGCGTTGGGCGAGAAAACTTCAAGGACATAGTTCCCACTTCGCGTCCATACAAAATCGTCTTTGGGTAAATCGATGCTGTAATGCGTGTAATTTACTTTTGTGCCGAAGCTGTCTTCCATTTCATCAATCACGACATCATGAAAGCCATCCAAATATTCGCTTGGATGTAAATCGCTGTACCACCAGTCATGTGTGCAGTGACGAACGCGCAAGTTGTATGATGAGTATTCAGCTCGGAGATCATCAAATCGAAATGTCAGCATGCCATTCTGAAGGGGGATAAATGGTGGGGAAATAACTAAATCTTTTGGATGAAGCGTGACAGACGCCAATCCCAACCCAGTGTCATTCATCCTAACTGCTTGAGAATTAATAGCATTTGACGTAAAACCAAACAGCAATAATGTGAAAGTCCAAGTTTTCCAATTTCTCATTCGACAAAGTTCGTAACTCGCAGTTGTGTTTTGACATATGTTTATTTTTAGATAGAGTATAGAGGTGCTATCTTTGCGCCCCCAATTGAATCTATTCTAAAAGGAATGAGCCGTATACAACGGATAAAAAAAGGAGCGGATATTCGACTAGAAGGTCGTCCCGCAGAAACAGTGTCAGAAGCACCAAGTGCTCAGATTTATGCTGTGAAACCCCCTGACTTTGTAGGGGTTGTTACGAAACTGGATGTTCGTGCAGGCGACAGTGTCAAAGCTGGGTCAACCCTGTTTTGCGACAAGAAAAAGCCTTCAGTTAAGTATTCGAGTCCTGTCGCCGGAACGGTAAAGGAGATCGTACGCGGTGCAAAAAGACGCATTTTGGCAATCGAAATAGAAGCTGATAGCGAGAATTCATATGTCGATTTCGGTGTTTTGGACGTTTCGAAGTCCAATCGAGATCAACTATTGTCGCGTGTTCTCGAAAGCGGTATGTTTCCATTCTTCCGCCAGCGGCCTTTTGATGTAGTCGCAAACCCAGATGACTTGCCTCGATCAATTCACATCAGTGCTTTTGACTCCTCACCTTTGGCAGCATCAACAGTTGTGGCTTTGGATGGTCGATTGGCTGATTTTCAAAACGGAATAGATGCATTGGCAAAACTTGCCGGTGACGGTGGCGTTCACCTGGGACTTCGTAGTTCCGACACAACACTTGCCAGTATAGGAAACTGTCAAATAACGTATTTTGATGGACCGCATCCTTCTGGCAATGTTGGTGTTCAGATTCACCATACTGCCCCCTTGAACAAAGGAGAAATGGTGTGGACGATATCACCTCAAGATGTTGCAAACCTTGGTGCTTTACTGACCTCGGGCAAGTATATTCCAACAAGAGTTGTTGCTTGTGGTGGTTCCGAGTGTAAGCACCCACAGCATGTCTTAACCCTCTCAGGAGCATCAATATCAAGCATTGTTGATGTCCCTTCTAAATCGCAAAACGGTCATCAGGTACGTGTCATATCCGGAAGCCCGCTCACAGGAGATCAGATTTCTAAGGATGGATATCTTGGCGCACACCATTTCGCAATCGCTTTGTTGCCTGAAGGTCACGATCCCAAGTTCTTATTAACGTCCGGTTGGTTAAGTCTTGGTCTCGGTCGTTTTTCGCTGTCTAAAGCATTCTTCAGTTGGCTTATGCCAAAGAGTAAGGAATGGACCCTTGATACAAATATGGGAGGAGAGGAGAGAGCGTTTGTTGTTTCTGGACAGTACGAAAAGGTGTTCCCAATGGATATTCACCCTGTTCACCTCGTCAAATCTATTATTGTAAATGACATCGATTCGATGGAGAAACTCGGTATTTATGAAGTTTCTCCTGAAGATTTTGCCCTTTGTGAGTATGGTTGTACGTCCAAAATTCCAGTTCAGAAGATTGTACGCGAAGGATTAGATAACCTCAGAAACGAACTCGGTTAATTATGAAAGCTCTGCATAAAATCATTAGTTCTGTCAAGCCTCATTTTGAGGAAGGCGGAAAATTGGCCAAGTTTTGGGTGGTGTTCGATTCATTAGAAACATTCACCTTCACGCCGGGTCATGTTACAAATAATGGATCTCACATTCGCGACGGGATTGATCTTAAGCGCACAATGTTCTTAGTGATCGTTGCCTTGTTGCCCGCACTTCTTTTTGGCACTTGGAATATTGGGGATCAGTATTTTTCGAGCATTGGAGAAAGCGCAGATCTTTTTGAGAAGTTGATGGTTGGTGCATTTAAGGTGATTCCACTCATTATCGTAAGTTACGGAGTGGGATTGGGAATAGAATTCTTTTTTGCGGCCAAACGCGGTCATGGAATTAACGAGGGATTTCTTGTTTCAGGGATGTTAATCCCTCTCGTTATGCCTGTCGATGTGCCGCTTTGGATGGTTGCTGTCGCAGTTGCTTTTGCAGTGATCATAGGTAAGGAAGTCTTCGGAGGAACGGGGATGAATATTGTCAACATTGCATTGACATCTCGTGCATTCTTATTCTTTGCGTATCCCAAGCAAATGTCTGGTGAGATTTGGATTCACGACGTGGCTGCTAGCAAGGGCGGTGGGATGCTTGTTGATGGTACAACAGGTGCAACTGCGCTGGGATATCTCGCAAGTACTGTAGGGAAAGTCACTGATACGCCAGCCGTGCAAGGCGTCATGAATATGTTTGCTGATGGTGGAATGTTCTCGCTTCACAATTGTCTTCTTGGAACAATTCCAGGATCTATCGGAGAGACCTCTGTCATCGCAATACTTCTAGGCGCAATTATTCTTATTGTGACTGGAATTGGAAGTCTTAGGATCATGGGGTCGTTTCTTGTGGGTGGTCTTGTCATGGGGCTTATCTTCAATTTATTGGGCTTGAATGGGTTTATGATGCTAGATCCGTTTCACCAAATTGTGATCGGTGGCTTCATGTTTGGAATGGTCTTTATGGCAACAGATCCAGTGACAGCATCAACCACCAATACAGGTAAATTGATTTACGGATTCTTGGGTGGTTTTTTCTCCATTATGATACGGGTGTTCAATCCCGCGTATCCTGAAGGAGTAATGATGGCCGTTCTCTTTATGAATGTCATGGCTCCAATGATAGATCACTACGTGCTTCAAGCTAATATTAACCGCCGTCAAAAGCGCCTTCAGAATATTTGATATGGCAATGAATAAAAACGCAACAGGTTATACGTTCCTATTTTCCATCGTTATGGTGTTACTAGTAGGAACTGCACTCGCATTCACTTCGCTTTCTCTTAAGCCTCTTCAGAAACAGAACGAAGCGGACAAGAAAATGGTGGATATACTGGGTGCCATCGGCATTACGACCACGCGGGAAAATGCAAAAAATGATTTCCCGACATTTGTGAAGGAAAGGTTATCTATAGATTCTGAGGGCAATGTGCTGAACATTACATCTGGTGATGTTGATTCAAAAGATGCTTCTGATCCCTTTAACTTAGATGTGAAGAAAGATTACAGAAGTAAAAAACCAGCATCAGAACTCAGCTTCCCTCTTTATAAATGTGAAAATGAGGGTGAGAGCATTTATGTGATTCCTGTTGCGGGTTCAGGGCTTTGGGGTCCCATTTGGGGTTTTGTAGCCCTTAAAAGTGACATGAACACCATCTACGGTGCAAAGTTTGACCATAAGACTGAGACTCCAGGTTTGGGAGCTGAAATAAAAGATGACTTTTTCTCTGACAAGTTTCAAGGAAAACAACTTCGAGATGCAGCGCCTTATTTTACCATTGAAAAGGGAGGGAGAGAAACTGACATTCACAGTGTCGATGGAATAACAGGAGGTACGATTACATCAGTTGGTGTAGGAGAAATGATGAATAGAACGCTTTCTATTTACCAGCTCTATTTCAATTCAGTCATTAATGCACAAGCGAACAATAATGGGTACTGAAAATAAAACAATCACTCCGAAAAGGGAGTCATTATTCAGCAAGAAGAACCGCAAGCTTCTCAAAGATCCCCTTGGAGATTCGAATCCGATTACGATTCAGGTTCTTGGGATTTGCTCAGCACTTGCGATTACTGTACAGCTTCAGCAGGCCGTGATTATGAGTTTGTCTGTGTTGTTTGTGATGATCGGAGGAAACGTCATTGTTTCTTTGCTGCGTAACCTTATCCCTGACCGCATACGAATTATTGTACAGCTTGTCATCATTGCTTCTCTTGTGATTATTGTGGATGAAGTCCTCAAAGCATATCAGCCTGATATCAGTGAAAAGCTGTCGGTTTTTGTGGGTCTTATTATTACAAACTGTATTATTATGGGACGTCTTGAAGCCTTTGCACTTGCAAATAAACCAGGCCCCTCCGTTTTCGATGCGATCGGAAATGGCATGGGATATGCTTGGGTACTTCTGGTCGTTTCTATTGTTCGTGAGATTTTCGGATCGGGTGCGATTTCACTACCAGGCATGGGTCAGGTGAAGTTTCTGCCCCAAGATTGGTTTATTTCATCGGGCGGGTTCTACGAGAACAACAACTTGATGATTCTGCCTCCCATGGCACTCGTCGTCGTTGGAATTATTATTTGGATTCAACGTTCACGCAACGAAGCTCTAATTGAAGATTAATGGAATATTTCAACATTTTCGTCAAAGGTATTTTTGTGGAGAACATGATCTTTGCCTACTTCCTGGGCATGTGTTCTTACCTCGCTGTATCTAAAACTGTCAAGACCGCAAACGGTTTAGGTCTGGCAGTCATATTTGTATTGGGAATCACGGTTCCGATTAACTACTTGCTTGAGAACTATGTTCTGAAAGAAGGCGCTTTAACATGGTTAGATCCAACGTTTGCGACGGTGGACCTCAGCTTCTTAAGCTTCATCATGTTCATTGCGGTCATCGCTTCTATGGTTCAGCTCGTGGAAATGATTGTTGAGAAATTTGCGCCTGCGCTTTATGGCGCCCTCGGTATTTTCCTCCCGTTGATTGCCGTTAACTGCTCGATTTTAGGGGGTGCACTCTTCATGCAGGAGCGTCAGTATCCTTCAATAGGTGAGGCTACAACATTCGGCTTGGGAAGTGGCGTAGGATGGTGGCTTGCCATTGTCGCAATCGCTGCGATTCGTGAGAAAATACGTTATTCAAATGTTCCGGCTCCTTTACAAGGATTGGGCATCACATATATTATTACTGGTCTCATGGGGATAGCCTTTATGAGTTTTATGGGAATTGAAATCTGATAGGTTACCATGACAACAACAATTATACTCGCAACCGGTTTTTTCCTTCTTCTCATCCTTATGTTGGTGAGTTTACTCCTTTTTGCAAAGGCCAAACTTTCGCCGAGTGGCCTATTAACAATCACAATCAACAATGAAAAAAAGATTGAGGTTGAAGGAGGTTCTACACTCCTAAATGTCCTCAGCAATAACGGTGTATTCCTTCCATCTGCGTGTGGAGGTGGTGGTACCTGTTCTCAGTGTGTTTGTCAAGTACATGAAGGCGGAGGGTCTATCTTGCCTACTGAAGAGCCGACATTTTCACGTAAAGAAATTGCGAACAACTTCCGACTTGGGTGTCAAGTGAAAGTGAAAGAAGACATGCAAATCCAAATTTCAGAAGAAGTTTTCGGCGTGCAGAAATGGGAATGTGAGGTCGTGTCGAACTACAATGTGGCTTCCTTCATTAAGGAATTTGTTGTGCGACTTCCTGAAGGTGAAAATCTCGAATTCGAGGCGGGCGGATACATTCAAATTGATGTTCCGGAAGTCGTTGTCGACTTTAAGGATGTGGATGTAACAGCACATCCAGATCACCATGATGAGCCGATGAAGTTTCAAACTGAGTGGGATAAGTTTAATCTCTGGGACTTAAAGATGACTAACAATGAGGATATTGTCAGAGCTTATTCTATGGCTAGTCATCCAGCAGAAGGGAATATCATTATGCTCAACATACGTGTAGCAACTCCTCCTTGGGACAGAGATCGAAATGGCTGGATGCAAGTCAATCCTGGTGTGTGTTCTTCGTATGTCTTTAATCTAAAGCAGGGAGATAAAATTCAAGTTTCAGGTCCTTATGGTGAGTTCTTCATCAAAGAAACGGAGTCTGAAATGCTCTACATCGGTGGTGGTGCTGGTATGGCGCCCATGCGTTCGCATCTATTTCATCTTTTTCACACTGTGAAAACAGGCAGACAGGTGACGTTCTATTACGGAGGACGTTCTAAACGTGAGCTGTTCTATCTCGAAGATTTCAAGAAAATTGATGCGGAGTTTCCGAATTTCACTTTCCATGTTGTTCTTTCAGAACCAGCGCCTGAAGACAACTGGGTAGAGAAAAAAGACTGTGATGATACTGAGGGTGATGGATTCCTCGGGTTCGTTCACAATGCTGTGATCAAACATCATCTCGAAGGTCATGATTCACCTGAGGATATTGAGCTTTATTTCTGTGGTCCACCTTTGATGAATCAAGCTGTTCTTAAAATGGCCGACGATTGGGGGATGCCGGAAGAGAATGTAGCGTTTGATGATTTCGGAGGATAACCATCACGTTTTGAATACTTATATGAACTTAATTGCGGTAGCTACACTTAAAGTGGCTACCGTTTTTGTTGTCCTAAATTTAGTGAGTTGTGGGCCATCTCCCATAGAACATATTCATTCAGGTGAAGCGCAAGGGACGACCTATGTGATCAAGTACAATGGAGATGAAAGTGTCACTCAGCTTCAAGTTGATTCTGTGATAGAATCTATGGATGTGGAGATGAATACATGGCGAAGCGATTCGCGAATTTCAGAACTAAATAATTTTAAAAGAACAGATGCTGATTTTTCTTTCGATGATCACAGCAAGATTTGGTCTGTGATATGGGAACTCTCTTCGGAAATTCACACCGATTCTGACGGTGCTTTTGACCCGACGGTCAAGCCGCTTGTCGATTTGTGGGGGTTTGGATTAAAAAATGTCGATAAAGTTGATTCTACCGATGTAGATAGCATCATGCGTTTTGTGGGATTTAGACCTGAGAATATAGGTTTGGTGCGACCAGAGACGTCGCATACGCTTTCTGAAACCCAGATTATCAAAGAAGATGCTCGGACTCAATTGGATTTTAATGCCATCGCTCAGGGCTATACTGTAGACATGTTAATCGATCTTCTTTTGGCGTCAGGTATTGAGAATGCAATGGTTGAGTTGGGTGGAGAAGTGAGATGTATCGGTTTGAATTTGAAAGGTTTGCCTTGGAGAATTGCAGTTGACAAGCCCGTGACAAACGATGGGACTGGTGGTCGTCCACTTCAAGCTATTTTAGAAGTACTAAATGCGTCTGTTTGTACGAGTGGAAATTACAGGAAATTCAAAGAGATAGAGGGTGTTCGCGTTTCACATACGATAGACCCCAGAACGGGGTATCCAGCCTACCATGCTTTATTAAGTGTGACAATACTGGCAGAAAGCGCTGCTGTAGCAGATGCTTACGCTACAGCGTGTATGGTTCTGGGGCCGAAAGAGGGGCGTGCTTTTATTGACAGAATGCGCAGAAAAAAGTCAGGTTCTCCTATTGAGGCTCTTTTTATTATTGATGCAGGTGTCAACGCAACATTAGACGCGCCATATGAATTTTGGGCTACAGAAGGATGGAAGGAAGCCATCATCTGGCTTTAAGTGTTCTTGTCTAGCGCGTTTTCTGATTCGTTGAGACATTGGTCCTGAGGCCTCGCACCACAGACACTACATGAGCCGCTGTCATCCTGAAACATAGGGTTGTTGCTGGCACATGTGCCCGCAAATTCACCATCTTTTTTTACAAGTAACTTTATGGCAATACCTGCAAAAGCCAACCCCAACAGTCCAACGGTCAATAGCAATACTTTTATTTCCATGGTGTAAATTTAAGTTTGAAGTGATCATATCAGCTGAATAATGTAACCTTTTACACATAATTTTCGTTGAGATAGTTGTACCTTTTATGTTGTTAACAGAATCCTTGATGGAAAACACACCTCATTTTGAATTTACACGCCCCATCAAGGGGTTGTTGTTGTTTATGCTGTTGTCTGTAGCAATGTCATTTGCTGGTTTTTCTCAAGATGATGAAGGGGGTACACCTTGCGCATGCCCTCCTGCTGCAGACAGATCCGAAGTGATCGTCACAGACAATGGTGGATTAGGAACTGGCACTGTGTCTTGGGGGTGTGACAGCATATACATTTTACAAGAACAGGTGTTTGTGAATTCAGGTGATACATTAACCATTGAGCCTGGTGCCATCGTTAAAGGCGCTGCAGGTTCAGGATTTCAAGAAACAAGTTTCTCATTTGGGAATATCACTGAGCAAACAATTACCTACGCGACTTATCCTGGATCTTTAATTGTTTCTAGAGGCGCCGTTCTGTTGGCTGAAGGAACGCCAGATTGCGCCATCACATTCACACACGAAGCAGACCCTCTTGATGGCACCGTTGGTGTAGATGTTAAAGGTCAGTGGGGCGGACTAGTTATTTGTGGCGCAGGACAGACAAACACAATTTACCATGACAATCCGACTGCTTTTCCTTCTCAGACCCTAGGTCCTGGTACAGGAACAGATTTGGCAGAAGGAATCATTGACCTTTCAGGCAATGACCGTCATGTATATGGGGGCAATACTGCACCTACAGAGTCAAGCGGCATTTTACGTTATATCTCATTCAGACATGGAAGTACGTCCTTAGGTTATGATCAAAATATTGCCACAAATGAATCAAACAATGGCAACGAAACAAACCTCCTTCAGCTTTGTGCACTAGGAAGCGGGACACAAATTGACCATATAGAACTTGTGAGTTCGGCAGATGATGGCCTGCAAGTTATGGGAGGTACTGTCGATTTAAAATATATTGCGGCTGCATTTAATGCAGAGGATGGCGTTGAGTTTGATCAGGGTTGGGCAGGGCGTTTGCAGTATTTGTTTGTCATCAATGACAGCTCTCAGGTTGTTGGGGATAGTTTAGGTATTTCAAATGCAATAGACATTGAAGGGGACGATTGGGAACAATCAAACGTGGATATATCGTTTATGCCATATACGAACCCCGCAATTATTAACGGTACTTTTATAGGCCCCAAATCTCAATCTGGAATGCGAATCCACAACGGAGGGTCTCCAAAAATGTCAAACTCAATTTTCGCAGGCTTCGGTCAAGGCATTGATTTTGAAGACCACGACCCTTGTGATGCTTGGGAAATGCTCTTGTTTAGCGAGCTTGTCTTAAAAAATAACCATTTCTGGGATGTTGGAGACAGTACAAGTACCATGGATATGATTCTGTACGATGGTCACATTGGTTCCGCCCAATTTAATGTCATGGATTCCTTTGTTCAGTGGGGAAATGAGGCACAGAATCCGATGTTTGATTATTCTGTGGCGATTGATGAAGTATCAGGCATGGTGTCGGATCCGGTGTTTTTAGAGCCAGGGCATGGTCTTGTTCCTGCACTTGACTATATTTCTCCTGACCCTTGGTTTGATCAAGCTATGTATTTTGGCGCGTTTGAACCGGGTGGAGAAAATTGGCTCACGTGTTGGAGTTATCTCGAACAAGTGGGGCTGTTCACTGATGGTGATTCTATTGGTGGGGTTTCTGTTCCAGGATGTACTTATTTAAGTGCGTGTAACTTTAATGTTGAGGCTACGATAGATGATGGTTCCTGTGAGTTTGACTTGTGTTTTGGATGCATTGATGTGAATGCATGTAATTTTGATGAAGTGGCGTACATAGATGACCTGTCTTGTATGTATGCTGAAGCGGGATATGATTGTGACGGGTTGTGTTTGTCTGATACAGATTCAGATGGCATTTGCGATGCGTTAGAGGTGTCAGGGTGTCAAGATGCTGCAGCCTGTGATTATGATTGCTCAGCAACAGACTCCGGAGTGTGTGATTACAGTTGTTTAGGTTGCACCTATGAGAATGCCACTAATTATGATGTTGCAGTGAATACAGATGATGGTTCTTGCACATTTGAGACTGCGGTACTCTGTCCAGCGGATGTGAATGGCGATGGCTTTGTGACTGCTGTTGACTTGTTAGATTTGCTCTCTGCTTATGGAGAAGCATGTAGTCCATAAACAAGCGCCATAGCATAGACTATTGCTATCTTCGCGTCATGCATACACGCGCTGAAAAATTAGAAGCTTTTGGACGACTTTTAGATATCATGGATGAACTCCGTGAAAAGTGTCCTTGGGATAAGAAACAAACGTTTGAATCACTTCGCCATCTCACGATCGAAGAAACCCATGAATTGGCAGACGCGATTATTGACGCCGATATTCAAGAAATTAAAAAGGAAACGGGTGATGTTCTCCTCCATATGGTGTTCTATGCAAAACTCGGCTCTGAAATTCCTGAAGGTGAAGGTGGATGGGATATTGCAGACGCATTGAACTCGATTTGTGAAAAATTAATTTCTCGACATCCTCACATTTATGGCGATGTAGAGGCAAATGATGAAGCGACCGTTAAGGCAAACTGGGAAAAAATAAAGTTGAAGGAGGGGAGTAATTCTGTTTTAGAAGGGGTTCCGCGTTCTTTGCCAAGTTTGATAAAGGCATATCGGATCCAAGACAAAGTGCGCGGTGTGGGTTTTGATTGGGACAATGTATCTCAAGTGCTTGACAAAGTAAATGAAGAGCTTGAGGAGTTGGCTGTGGAGGTGGACGCCAAATCAGATCGCATTTCTGATGAGTTTGGCGATGTTTTATTTGCCCTTATTAATTACGCGAGATTTCTTGACGTCAATCCAGACGAAGCTTTAGAGCGAACAAATCGAAGGTTCATCAATAGATTTATGCATCTGGAAAATGCAGTCAAAGCGGACGGAAAAGATTTGGGGGAGATGCCACTTGTGGAAATGGAAACGTATTGGAATAAGGCAAAGAAGGAGTTGGAATAGATTTACACCCTTGCCTGTCATATTGTTGACTTTTATTCGCGAGTTGTTCGTCTTCGTAGTAAATTGCGGTTCTTCAATTCATATGAACGACATAGACATGAAATTAAGTATTAGAATCTTTGGATTTGCGATCGGCACATTCTTGTTTGTGGCATCCCCATCGATGGCACAGCAAGAAGAAATAAGCAGAACGAACACGAATGTTTTCCGTCAACTCGGAACGGAGCTACCTACGGCAAACACATACAGGACAGCTTCTGGTGCCCCTGGACACAATTATTGGCAGCAACAAGTGGATTATGACATGCAGCTTAAATTGGATGACACAACGCAGCGCATTGATGGTTCTGAAACGATTACGTATACGAATAACAGTCCCGACGAGCTGCGTTATCTCTGGCTTCAGTTGGACCAAAACGTGAGAGCTAAATCCTCAGATTCATATAAAATCTCTGAGAGTTCTTGGTCAGAAAGCGAAACATTCCAAACCGTCAATAAACTGGAGCCTTCATTTGATGGTGGCTTCAATATTGAGGGCGTAAAAGATGTTTCAGGGAATCCGCTCAACTATACGATCAATAAAACAATGATGCGTGTTGATTTGCCGCGCGTATTAAAGCCTGGGGCGCAAGTTAAATTTAGCATAGACTGGTGGTACAACATCAACAACAGAATGGAGATAGGCGGGCGCTCTGGGTATGAGTATTTTGAGGAAAATGACAATTACTTGTATACCATTGCTCAATTCTATCCCAGATTGGCTGTTTACAGTGACAACGAAGGATGGCAGAACAAGCAGTTTTTAGGGAATGGTGAGTTTACAGTTTGTTTTGGCGATTACAAGGTTGCCATTACAGTGCCTTCAGATCACATCGTGGCTTCTACAGGAGAGCTTACAAACCCGAAGGCTGTCCTTACATCTAAGCAACGCAAACGTTTCGAGCTCGCAAAAAACACAACAGATCAGCCGGTGATTATTGTCACAGAAGAGGAGGCACGGAAAGCAGAGTTGACAAAAGAAAAGGGAATGAAAACCTGGATCTTTAGCGCGAAAAATGTCCGAGACTTCGGATGGGCTTCAAGCAGAAAGTTTATTTGGGATGCAATGACAGTCCCTGTTGGTAAGTACCGTCCTCTGGCCATGAGTTTCTACCCTAAGGAAGGCAATCCGCTCTGGGAGCAGTACAGTACTAAAGCTGTCGCCCAAACCCTGCGTACCTATTCGAAATATACTGTTGACTACTCGTATCCGGTTGCGATTTCAGTGCACACAAAGTGGATAGGGATGGAGTATCCCATGATTTGTTTTAACGGGGGCAGACCCGCTGAGGACGGAACCTATTCCCAAAGAACCAAGCACGGTATGGTCTCTGTCATCATTCACGAAGTGGGACACAATTTCTTCCCGATGATCATCAATTCTGACGAACGACAGTGGACTTGGATGGATGAGGGCTTGAACACGTTCGTGCAGTATCTCGCTGAGCAGGAATTTGACAGAGATTATCCCTCACGTCGAGGAAGTGCGCGTGACATTACATCTTATATGGGAGGTGATAAAAAACGTATCTCTCCGATTATGACGAACTCAGAGTCCATTTATCAATTTGGGCCAAATGCGTATGGTAAGCCATGCACAGCACTCAATATTCTTCGGGAAACAGTCATGGGACGTGAGTTGTTTGATTACGCGTTTAAGGAATACAGCAGGCGTTGGGCATTTAAACATCCTACTCCCGCGGATTTCTTCCGTTCGATGGAGGATGCCTCTGGCGTCGATTTAGATTGGTTCTGGAGAGGATGGTTCTATACAAATGACCATGTTGATATCGCTCTTGACAATGTGAAATGGATGCAGATAGACACCCAAAACCCAGATACAGAAGCAGCGTTTAATCAATCGGCGTCAGATAATGAACCATCTGACATCTCGCACCTAAGAGATGCAATCGATACGCCTGAAACATATCTTGAAGCGGACCCTACTTTAAATGATTACTATACCACAACTGGTAAGTTTGAAGTGCTAGAATTAGATAGAGTGGAATACAGAGAGATGCTTGAAGGTCTCTCGGAAGATCAAATTGCACTTCTTTCAAGCGGGAAAAACTTCTACGAAATTACATTTCGCAATGTGGGAGGTTTGGTCATGCCTTTGATTATAGAATTCGAATATGAAGATGGCGAAAAGGAAGTCCGTCGCATCCCCGCTGAGATTTGGTTAATGAGTGAGCCTACCGTCACGAAAATATTTGGCACAGACAGACCGGCAGTAAGAATCGTACTCGATCCATATTTAGAAACTGCTGACTGTGATATCTCGAACAACAGCTGGCCTCCACGTCCTGAGCCGACTCGATTTGAAATTTTCAAACAACAAGGCAATGGGTACAGTCGTTACGGTGCTCAAGGGGGCAATCCCATGCAACGTGCGCGTCAGAACGACGAACTCTTAAAGGAAAGCGGAGAGTAAGAGAGCGGAGCGTAAGATTATCTTTTTATGAGAGCATAAGTATTGCGATGCTCATACAACCTATTGCTAAGCCAGACCAAGTGATTTTACTTGGTCTGTCTTTGTATATAGCCACAGCGGCTAATGTGCTGAAGATGACAACGCCCAAATTGACCCCAGGAATGAGGACGGATTTATCGATGCCAGGAGTGCTGTAGGCGCCTATTAAGAAGAACAGAGACCCGAAGTTTACCACGCCGAGAAGAATTCCCGCCAGCACATCGTTTCTTGATGGAGGGGGTGGGTTTTTCTTTGAGAGGGCGATAACAGACCCCACAATAAAGGCAGTGGTAAAAGGGACTGATGTGAAAGCCATCGCGTGTTCTGTGGAAGGAATATGAATGGGGTTGCTGAACCATGCAAAGACGAGGTCTATGGCGCCACTCCCGACGAAGATGATGACAGGCAACAAGAATGCCCATTTGGAATGACTGTGATGCTTTGAGTCATCACTCACAGAGCTAATCAATATTGCCACGAGCGCCAAAGAAAGGGCGATGAGTTTTTTTGTTGTGAGAACATCCGCAGGATCTATGATTAGAAAAATGGCCACTGGAATCACCAAACTAAGTTTTGATGCGATTGATGAGACTGCAACGCCTAATTCAGCAGTGCATTTGGCCATTAAGTTGAATAAGAACAGAAACCCCAAACCCATGGCCATCGTTAAATAGAACCACGGCATGTCGCTGGTGGTTTTCATCATCGGTAGTCCGCCAGAGAGTGCCCATCCGAGTGTTGAGGCGACTCCGTAATTGATAACAATCGCATAATAACGATTCACTCCCCACTGCTCAAAAGCTCTGAAGGTGAGGAATACACCGCCTGTACAAGAGATGCAAAAAATAATGTTTAGCATTCTCTAATATATTGTTTCCTTAGATCTGCTCCAACACGCATTTCCGTAAACTTTCCACGTGTTGTATGTGGAAGCTTAGGTGCTTGTAAGCCAGTGTTTAAATTTTTATCACTGATGAAAATCTCGATGTCGTCATAACAGTCAGAATCGAGGAACTTTTGGAGTGTTGCGGCACCTCCCTCTACAAGAATGCTATGAATTCCTTCAGACCTGAGTTTTTTCAGCCAGTCTTTAGGATTGGAGGAGAGCCAAGGCAACACTTTGACATGCGCTATGTCTTGTGTCCCTCGATGTCCCTCTTCCTCACAGAGCACCCACGTCTCACCTTGTTCTCGGGTCATGTTTAAGATCGAATAATCGAGTTCAAGTCGAGGATCAATGATCAATCGCGTGGGGTTGTTTCCTTCAGCATGTCTCACCGACAGTGAGGGATTGTCAATTTCTACAGTATTTCGACCGACAAGAATGGCTTTGTTATTTGCCCTTAATTGATGAACAACCTTTTGCGTGGGCTTAGAGGTGATGGCGATTGAACCCCTTCCTTTTTGGGCATTCACCTCGGGATCGATATACCCATCTATGCTTTGTGCCCATTTCAGGGTGACATACGGACGTTTAATAAGATTGTTCTGAAGGGCGATGAATTTCCGATTCAATGTGCGGGCTTCTTTTTCGAGGACGCCCACCACAACCTCTATCCCTGCCGCCCTCAACCGTTCAAATCCCTTTCCAAACACGTTGGGATTGGGGTCTTGCATCGCACAAACAACCCTTCCTATATTTCTTGAGATCAGTAGATCCACACAGGGGGGCGTTTTTCCATAACAATTACAGGGTTCCAGATTGATGTAGGCTGTGGCGTTTTGAAGTTGTTCCCGAGTATAGTCAGGGATTTGAGCAAACGCATTTACCTCTGCATGAGGGCCTCCAAAGTGTTTATGATACCCCTCAGCAATCACGACCTCATCGAGAACGATGACACATCCCACCATGGGATTAGGTAGGGTATAAGCGCTCCCTAGCTCGGCAAGCTCAATGGCTCTCACCATCAAGACGGTGTCTTTTTCAAGAGATTCCATCTGCGTTTTCAAGTGAAGCTTGCAATGTATTTTCGAGCAGTGAGGCGATGGTCATCGGGCCTACGCCACCAGGTACAGGGGTAATCCAACTGCATTTCTGAGCAACATTGTCATAATCTACATCTCCTGTTAATCGACTGCCAGATTTCCGTGATTCATCAGAAATTCTATTGATTCCGACATCAATGACGATTGCACCTTCCTTGACCATGTCGGACGTTATAAAATGCGGTTTGCCAATTGCAGCGATCAATATATCGGCTTTCAGAGTGTGTGACTTTAAATCTACAGTCCTACTGTGACATTGTGTGACAGTACAATTCCCAGGTTCAGAATTTCTTGAAAGCAGGGAAGACATAGGGTTCCCCACAATGTCACTTCGCCCGATGATTACGGCATGCAGGCCTTCAGTAACGATTCCGTGTCTTTTGAGTAAGGTCATAATCCCAGCTGGAGTTGCCGGTAAAAAAGTGGGAAGTCCCAATGACATTTTTCCGACATTCACAGGATGGAAGCCATCTACATCTTTTTTCGGATCTATTGCTTCGATGATCGCTGTGGCATCGATGTGGTCGGGGAGGGGCAGTTGAACAATAAACCCATCCACAGCCTTGTCGTTGTTTAAATCCCGAACAATGTCTAACAGTTCGGATTGACTGATCTCTTTGCCTCTCTCAATCGTCGAACTCTCAAACCCAGCTTTTGCACACGCTTTTACCTTGTGTCCCACGTAAGCCCGACTTGCTGGGTCCATACCTACAAGAACGGCAGCCAAATGCGGTCTTTTTCCACCCGCAGCGATCACCTTAGTCACCTCGGCTGCGATTTCTTCTTGCAACGCTATGGATGTTGCTTTCCCATCTAAAACATTCATCTTCCTTTTCGCATTCCCGGCATCGGAATTCGTCCTTTTCCGCCCCCTTTGTTCATCATCCCCATGACTTTCTTCATGTCTTCAAATTGTTTTAAAAGTTTATTCACCTCTTCAACCTGTGTCCCGCTCCCTCTTGCAATTCTCTTTTTTCTGCTTAAGTCTAAACTCCTAGGGGCAAGTCTTTCTCCTGGTGTCATCGATCTTATAATTGCTTCTACTTGATCAAAGGCATTGTCGTCGATATCCACATTTTTGAGTGCTTTCCCCATACCGGGCATCATTCCCAAAAGATCCTTGACGTTTCCCATTTTGCGAATTTGCTGAATTTGACCTAAAAAGTCTTCCAAGTCAAATTTATTCTTACGAATCTTATCCTCGATGCGCTTGGCTTCTTTTTCATCTACGACCTTCTGAGCTCTTTCAACCAGTGTGACCACATCACCCATACCTAATATACGCTCAGCCATGCGATTTGGGTGGAAGATCTCGAGGGCATCCATTTTCTCTCCGACTCCAACGAATTTAATCGGTTTGCCGACAATGCTGAATATCGAAAGTGCCGCTCCTCCACGAGCATCTCCGTCTAGCTTGGTCAGGATGACGCCGCTGAAATCGATTTTATCATTGAAGGCCTTGGCCGTCTGAACGGCATCTTGTCCAGTCATAGCATCAACGACAAACAATGTTTCATCAGGTTTAATCGCATTACTGATGGCTTCGATCTCGTCCATCATGTCGTTATCTACTGCGAGTCTACCCGCAGTATCTACGATTACTGCGCCGAACCCTTCTTTCTTTGCATATGCAATTCCACGTTCAGCAATTCCCAAGGCATCCACCACGCCTGGTTCACTGTACACTTCAACGCCCACAGATTCTCCTACGACAATAAGCTGGTCTACCGCTGCTGGTCTGTAAACATCACACGCAACTAGGAGAGGTTTTTTGCCTTTGTCTTTAATATATTTTGCTAGTTTTCCTGCATGGGTGGTCTTTCCGGCGCCTTGAAGTCCAGCAAGTAAAACGATGGTCGGTTTTGACTTCAGTTCAAAGGGCGCGGCGGCTTTTCCCATCAGCTCGGTGAGCTCCTCTTGGGTTATTTTTATGAGTAATTGCCCTGGCTTCAAAGCTGTTAAGACTTTCTGACCCAGTGCTTTCTCCTTGATTTTCTTGATAAAATCTTTTGCAGTTTTGTAGTCTACATCAGCATCAAGCAGCGCTTTACGCACTTCTTTTAATGTCTCGCCAACGTTAACTTCTGTTATCTGCCCGTGTCCTTTAAGAACCTTAAAGGCCCTTTCAAATCGTTCTTGTAAGTTGTCAAACATTATTTATTATCACTTTTTTTTATAAAAATGCGAAGTTACATCTTACGCTGTAACTATAAGGTATTCAAAGGACGAGTATCTGTTTTTCTTCGACGAATCATAATTATTTGCAGACGATGATGTTTTTTCCATCGACTTGTCGTATATTTATGGTGTAAAATTTTCTAAAAATCATGAACA
>CAJXHE010000014.1 GCA_913051865.1 uncultured Flavobacteriales bacterium | reverse complement strand
AAGCCTGTAGCTAAGAAAGCAGCGAAGCCTGCTGCTAAGAAAGCCGCGAAGCCTGTAGCTAAGAAAGCAGCGAAGCCTGCTGCTAAGAAAGCCGCGAAGCCTGCAGCGAAGAAAGCCGCGAAGCCTGTAGCGAAGAAAGCCGCGAAGCCTGCTGCTAAGAAAGCCGCGAAGCCTGCTGCTAAGAAAGCCGCGAAGCCTGCCGCGAAGAAAGCCGCGAAGCCTGCTGCTAAGAAAGCAGCGAAGCCTGCTGCTAAGAAAGCTAAAGCTGTGAAAAAGGATTAAAAGATAAAATTGTGTCCATAATACTGAAATATAAAATGACTGGTTTTTTTATTTTTTCGTACAAAAAAAACAAACGCTAGGACGTTTCCCAGCGTTTGCATTTGACTAAACCAAAACCAAATCATGAGCAAGTGTATACTTGCTGATTTATTAATATCAATCTGTGTGCCAAAGTGTGGTCATCAGTGTGTGTTTAAAGCCAACAGAGGTTAATTTCGTAAATTAATTTATATATCATGTCATCAAACATCTATATCGTATCAGCTGCTAGAACCCCTATGGGAAGTTTTCTCGGTACTCTTTCATCTGTTCCTGCTACAAAACTTGGTGCTACTGCAATTAGCGGCGCACTTGAGATGGCTGGACTTGACCCCAAAGAAATCGAGGAGGTTTATATGGGCAATGTACTTCAAGCTGGAGTAGGTCAAGCACCTGCAAGGCAAGCTGCTTTAGGAGCGGGCATATTGGATTCGGTTCCTTGTACTACCGTAAATAAAGTTTGTGCGAGCGGAATGAAAGCCATTTCTTTAGCGCGAGCAACAATCGCCATGGGCGACGCGGAAATCGCTGTTGCAGGCGGGATGGAAAACATGTCTCAAGTTCCACATTATTTGGATGGAAGAAAAGGAAGCAAGTTTGGTGACATCAAGGTGCGTGACGGCATGGTCCTGGACGGTCTGACAGACGTTTATAACAAAACTCACATGGGCAACTGTGCTGAAATGTGTGCAAAAGAACACAAGATAACGAGAGAAGAACAAGATGCTTTTGCAGTTCAGAGTTATGAGAGGTCCGCGGAAGCTTGGGGAAGTGGCGCTTTTACTGCCGAAACTGTAGCTGTAAACATTCCACAGCGCAAAGGTGATCCCATTGTTTTTGCTGAAGATGAAGAATACAAGAATGTTAAGATGGATAGGATTTCGTCTTTACGTCCTGCATTTGACAAGGAAGGAACAATCACAGCTGCCAATGCTTCTACATTAAACGATGGTGCCAGTGCGTTAATTTTGGCTTCCGAAGAGGCTGTGGAGCGTCACGGTCTTAAGCCGATTGCAAAAATACTAGGCATAGCCGATGCTGCACAGGCCCCTGAGTGGTTTACAACATCACCGTCCCTTGCGATTCCGGTAGCATTAGAAAGAGCAGGCTTAAAGTCTGAAGATATAGACTTGTGGGAGTTAAATGAAGCGTTTTCAGTCGTTGGAATCGTCAATAACCGGTTGCTAGGTTTAAACCCTGAGAATGTCAATGTAAACGGAGGCGCTGTAGCATTAGGTCATCCACTGGGTTCGAGCGGAAGCCGCATCGTTGTGACGCTTGCGCACGCGCTTAAAGCAAGAGGTCTTAAATATGGAGCTGCAGGTATTTGTAATGGGGGCGGAGGTGCATCTGCGATTGTCATTGAAGCTGTATGAACACAATAGGGGTCGCATCGGTGTCTATTGTCCCTCTAAGAGCAAAGGCTTCAGACGCATCTGAACAGACGAGCCAAATCCTTGGTGGCGAAGGTGTGAGTTTACTTGAGGAGGGTAGGGGTGATTGGGTGAAAATCAAATCATTAGAAGACGGGTATGTGGGTTGGTGCGACAAGAAGCAAATCATGTTTGGTGTGAAAATACCCGAGGAAAGAACCATGCTGTGTCATCCCATGTCGCAATGGAATAATGAGAGAACGTTAGCTGCTTTATGGATTCCAGCAGGTGCATTAATTGAAGAGAGAGAGGACGCTTATTTTTTAGGCGCAGATAAAATAACGCCATTTAACCCCGACACGTTGAAGGATGATGTTTTTGGTGCAATACCGTTGACTTTAAGAGATGCTGCTCTTTCAATGCTAAGCGCACCATATCAATGGGGAGGCAGAACGGTTGCTGGAATTGATTGTTCAGGGTTAACTCAGTTGGCGGCTCGACTTACTGGAAAGTTGTTACCTAGAGATGCCTCAGAACAGGTTAATTGTGGTGACCTTATCGCATGGGAGTTAAGAGACACAGATGATTTGGCTTTTTTCCAAAACAATGATGGACTCATTACGCATGTAGGAATACTTGTGACGAGAGATTCAGTGGTGCATGCTTCTGGAGAAGTCAGAATAGATTTACTTACCAAGGAAGGTATTGTCCATTCAGAAATAGGTGGTCTAACTCACAGACTCCATTGCATCAAGCGTTTGCAGGAGTAGCTATTTGTGAAACTTACCGCCCTCATCGGCTAATTTCCTTAGCAAAGGACTACATCTGTAACGTGTTTCTCCATAAGTGTCTCGAAGTCCATCGATGATGCTTACGACCTTTTGTAAGCCCCATTCTTCAGCCCAAATAAGCAATCCTTTCGGATAGTTAACACCCTTCAGCATTGCAGTGTCAACATCCTCTGCACTCGCAATTCCAAGATAAACGGCATCGGAAGCTTCGTTTATAAGCATCGATATAATGCGCTCCGATATCTCCTCCTGAATTTTAGAATCTAACTTTCCGGAATCAACTGTTTCAAAATTCTCTTCGTCGTAATTGTAGAACCCACGGCCTGATTTGCGACCCAACCACCCAGCTTCTACGAGTTTTAATTGTGTAATGCTCGGCATATATCTTGGGTCGAAATAGAATGATTTAAATACAGACTCTGTGACAGAGTAGTTAACATCATGCCCGATCAGGTCCGTGAGTTGAAACGGGCCCATTCTGAAGCCTGATTCACGCATCGCTGCATCAATGGTGGGGACATCCGCGATACCCTCATCTAATATGCGCAATGCCTCACCATAAAACGGTCTTGCAACTCGATTCACAATAAACCCAGGGGTGTCTTTTGCGATCACAGGTGATTTGCCCCATTTACTCATAAGGTCCGTGAGCTGCTTGGGTAGATCGGATTTTGTTTGCAGTGCCGGAATAATTTCAACAAGCGGCATTAATGGAGCGGGATTGAAGAAATGTAGTCCTATCACGCGCTCAGGATGATTGCAAAAGGAAGCGAGTGATGTAATTGACAAGGAAGAGGTGTTTGATGCAATGATTGTTTCTTTGCTGACGATTTCTTCAATGCGCTTAAAAACACGCTTCTTGATCTCTAAATCTTCAACAACAGCCTCAACAATCAGGTCGCAATCTTTGAGTCTAGAGATCACTGTGGTTTTCTCAATTCGTCCTTGAATAGCGGTGGCTTCATCAGAAGTCACCTTTCCTTTTTCAATCAGTCGATTCATGACTTTTTGAAGATTGGCAGAACTGGTTGTTAAAGCTTCTTGAGATAGGTCAAACAAAACAACGTCCTGTCCAGCTTGCGAGGCTATTTGGGCTATGCCAGATCCCATTGCACCCGCGCCTACAATGCCAATTAAATTTACTGCCTCATTTGTTTGCATATCACAAAAGTAACAACTACAAACTGATACTGACCTCAAATAAAGTATCGATATCTAAAGTATTTATATTTAGTTACTTGCCTATATGGAAACGAATAACAACTCTCACAGTCCCACACTCATCAGAAAAGTGGGCATTACTCTTGATAAGAATCGGGCATTGCTGAAAAGATTACGTCAGAAAGACAATATTAACTTACTCGCTGATCGCTCCTTTAAATGGCTCAGAGTGAAAGGCTTTAATTTTAATTACCACACACATATAGATTCGCTTCCCGATGGAAGATTAGCTGTGATGTGTTATGAAGAAGGGTATGTTATTGAGGTGGATGGAATCATCTTACTTCCTTCTCCGCGCGCTTCGTTGTTGGCGTGATTTACTCTCATGTCTCTTATGCTTTTTTTCATGAAAAGCGCCTTTGAAAGTTGGGTCTGCTCTGCGTTTTTGAGTGTCAATATCTCTTGCCATATCCTTCGCTTCATATTTGGGCGTTTCCTCGATCTCTACACAGTCGGGGATGGGGACTTCTGTAATTACATTTTTCGATGGCAAATAAGATTCAACAGCCATTAAATACGATTCTTCACTGGGGTCGTAAAGCGTATGAGCGAGACCTTCTCTAAACGCACGGCCAGTCCTTCCAATTCTATGGACGTAGTCTGAAGAGTTTCGCGGAACCGTACAATTTATAACGACTTTGGTTTCTGGGACATCAATCCCTCTGCTACTGACATCTGTGCTGACAAGGACTCTGATTAATCCATCACGGAAAAGTGACATGGCGTGTAGTCGCGTGTTTTGTGCTTTGTTACTATGTATTCCACGTACGCCACCAGCAATCGTTCTCTCTAAAAATTTCGATATACTTTCTGCTTGTTCTTTTGTCCTAACAAAAACCAACGCGCGATCTTCAGGATAGAGATCCACCAGGAGGTGCCGTATCATATTGAGCTTCGTTTTCAAATTAGGTACCGCAGTCTTCATTTGAGTTACAGTACTTACAGGTGTCGCTTGCGGAGTTACTTCAATCCTGGTTGGCCAAAGCAGAAATTCATCGCTTAATTTTTCGACTCTTTCTGGAAAAGTTGCACTGAATAGAAGATTCTGACGCTTACTAGGTATGACCTCTAATATATTCCTCAATTGAGGCATGAAACCCATATCCATCATTTTGTCGGCTTCATCGAGAACAAGCGTCTTGATCTTTTTCGGATCTAACCCATTTCTTAGATATAAATCCATAAATCTGCCAGGTGTGGAAACCAACAAGTCAGATCCTTCAGCCAAAGCTTCAAGTTGAGATTTGGGCCCCACACCACCATATAGTGCAATACATCTCAAATCTGTATACGAAGAGAGTAATTCGAACACACCATGAACTTGCATGACCAATTCTTTCGTGGGCACAAGGACCAGAGCCCTTGGGGATTTTCCTTGCGCATATTTTATTTTTTGGAGTATAGGCAGTGCAAAAGCAGCCGTTTTCCCAGTGCCAGTTTGGGCAATCCCTATGACATCTTGCCCTGCGCTTATAGGGGGTATGGCTTTGTCCTGTATTGGGGTCGGCTCCGTGAATCCAGAGTCCTGAATTGCGTTTAGAAACTGCTTGGTAATTTTAAGTTTTTCGAAGCTCATATTAATCACAAAGGTAGTAGCGGTATCTTGCCCCCGCGAATGCAAAATCAAGACTTTGAAAATATAAGGCCATTTACGGATGCAGAAGCGTGCAAGGCAGCAAATGAACTGACTGATGCAAAAGACTTTACAGCTCTTCTGACGCCTTTGGTTGGTTCTGAAAATGCCCAGGAATTGGCTGAAGGCATGAAGGCAATCGATAGCATTCAGGACTTTCAAGATGACATTACGTTTCCTTTTTTAGAGATATTGATCGAATCGACAACCGATGGTGTGTCATTAAGCTTTGCTGATGGCGCTCGTGAAAAAGATTTCGCAGAGCCAACTTTACACTTGACAAACCACAGAGATATCGTTTTAGACCCATCTTTGGTCAATGTTGCAAGAATGGGAAGTGGTTATTCCTCCACAGAGATTGGGATTGGAGACAACCTTCTTACTCACAAATGGGTAGAAGACCTTGTGCGATTGAATAAATGTTTTATCGTTAAACGTGGAGGTGGCGCACGTGAGAAATGGGTAAGCAGTTTGTTGGTCGCATCATATATAAGACATGTGGTGCGTGAAGGTCAATCTGTTTGGCTTGCACAAAAAGAAGGGAGGGCGAAAGATGGTCGAGATCAAACATCACCAGCCTTAATCAGAATGCTTATTTCTGAGGGAGGAGAAGATGCTTGGAATGGATTAAATGTTAAACCAGTAAGCATATCATATGAATGGGATCCTTGTGATGCTATGAAAGTTCGTGAGTTGTTGTTTGTTGAGAAAAATGGCACATACGATAAATCGCCTGGAGAAGACGAGATGAGTATGGCGATTGGGATGACAGGATGGAAGGGAAGGGTGCACCTTGAGTTTTGTAATACAATTCCATGGAAACAGGTAGAAGGTGAAAGGACTGAAAGGACAATTGCTGAATTGGTAGACAATGCCATTTTTAAAGGGTATAAAATTTGGCCTAACCAAGTCTTAGCTGCAGAATATATAGGAGATACAGAACTCATATATTATTCTCAAGATATTGAAATTACAGAAAACGATCGTCTAGAGTTTAAAGAACGCCTCGCAAAAGTCGTGACGTTTGTAGGGGCAAATATTGCGACTCAATTTGAGATTGAGCGAACATGGTGTAATATGATGGTTCAAACCTTAAAGGCCAAGTATAGACAGTCTTCGTGACAACTCTGAAGTCACAATTGCTCCGGCGATTGCAGCGTTAAGCGATTCCGCGCTTCCTTTTCCTGGGATTGACCATGTTGCGTTACAAACATCGATTAATCCATCACTTAGACCATGTGATTCTGAGCCAATCACTATTGCATCTGGAACGAATGAGCTTTCAAAAAAATTATCTCCTCGTGCGTCTAGTGCGACGGCTTTTAACGCAAATTGTTTGATTACATCTGAAGGGTTTGCAGTACAAATTGGAATTCGAAACACAGAACCCATTGAGGATTGAATGGTTTTGGGACTCCAAATATCTGCCGTACGCGCAGAACAAACAATCCCTGCAAGTCCAAACCAATCTGCTGTTCTGATGAGTGTACCTACATTTCCAGGGTCAGAAACATCATCCAAGATCATCACAGTAGGAATTGCCGAATGGCTTTTGTTTTTTAAGCCCCCTACAACATCTTCAGCGCTAAATTCAACGATACTTCCTAAAGCTAAAACCCCCGGTGCTGTTCTCATGCTAGACATAATCTCCATGTCTTTTGAAGATACATCTGTCACTTCAATAAGGTTTTTTTCAGCGAGAGTTCTTATTTCATCAATCTCAATCCCGTTCGTAACGTAAATTCGCTTTGTTTCAATTGAACTTTTCAGTAATTCAATCACACATTTGTCTCCCTCGACCACCATACGCTTCTCATTCAACCGATTTTCTCGGTTTCGTAGTGCTTTAATTGCGTTGCGTTCATTTTTTGTAAGCATATTCACGGTGCCAAGTTACATAGCTACGGGTATAATTGCTGTCGTTCTTCTGTTCCCTTTTCACGCTTTATCCCAAAACACTTCTGACGCGCGTCATCTGTTGGTGTCTCAATCAATAGAATGTAATGAGAAACTCAATGACATGTTAATGTCTAAGCTAGAAGGGGCCTACAGAATTAAACCAAATAGAAGGTTTGTTGGAATTCCTTGGAGACTATATGCCTATCAGATGATTCGACCTGAGGCTTTGTCTCGCAGTCTCACCAAACGTGACGAACGCAACAAAAGTCCTGGAGGACTACGTTATGCTATTCGTGAGGGGTTTGGAGAACCTCCTTCATATTACAACAATGATGAACACTACCGTACGTCACTTAAAATGGTACAAGTTCTCAATCAAGAAGGATACCTTCAAGCGCGTGTATCAGTCACAACTGATTCATCTCATATTTCAGGATGGAAAGCAGTCCATAACATTGATTTGGGTACAAGATGGGTAATAAAGAAAGTCATCTGGAACACGACCACTTCAGGCCTTCCTGAGAATCAAATAAGCGAGGGAGGTCTCTTGCAAAAAGGATCTCCATTGAGCATTACAGACTTTAACAATGAAAGGGAGAGGATTTCAAAACTTGCGGGCAGGCTAGGGTTTGCCACTTTTAACGAAGGGTTTGTTAAATTCGAATTAGATACTTTAGGACTCGATGGTGGTGTAAATATTGAAATCATTTTGCGTGGTCAACGTCTAGAAATTGCTGCCACGACGATTCCACATAAGTCGATTAAAATAGGTTCAATATTTTTTGACCAAAGCAATATGACCAAGCCTCTAATGTCACCCATTCTTAATCATCTTGTAACACTCGAAGAAGGTGCGGGGTTTGATCCCGAAAAATTTGAGTCGTCATATCGTCGTCTTTCCGGTGTTTCTGCACTGAAAATTGTCGAATTAAAGAAAGACTTTCCGATATCTCATGACCGCAACTACGGTGTCGTTGACGTCACGGTTGACATTAAAGATGCGCCAAGGTATGATCTCGCACTTGAATTTGACATGACTCGTGCCGACACAAGATATGGCCCCCTTGGGAAAATAACATGGACTGACAAAAATACAACAGGCCGAGGTGATGTGTTGACATGGACATTCTCGGCGGCAATCGCTTCTACGCAACCTTTTTCTTACACATCATCTTCGATTGTTCCAAACAGTGGGGAATTTAGTTTTTTAGGGTCATACAGAACAATAGGGATTTCTCCATTACGCCTTGCATCTCTGCCCAAATCGACTGAGCCCCACACTGAGTGGTTAATTCAAGTAGCCCGTGAGTCTAGACCCGAATACTACAGTTCAACTTTTGATTATCGCCACAGAATTGAATGGACGGAAAACCCCGTGAGACGAAGTAGAATTGTATTTGATGTTTTTCACTTGTCTTATGTAAACCTTGATATTTCTAATGATTTCGCAGACTGGCTTGAGACTGAAGATAACGCGGTTTTAAAACTAAGATTCAGTGATTATGCACTCACAGGCAGTAGGATTGGATGGCGTTCGTTGGTGGGTTCAAATGGTGGAAATATGAATCTCAGTTTTGAATGGTCAGGCATGGCAAGTAAACTCCTTTCTCCATTATTGGGTTGGGAAGTATCTGACGATGGTGAAGTGAAAATAGGAGAAGTGCCTGTCATCAAGTTCCTTCGTGTTGATGGATCATGGGTGATGAAAAATAAATTGTTTAACAGAGAAGACATGGTATTCAAATCTAGATTCAGGTTTGGTGGTGCTTTTGTCGGTGAAGGGACAGAAACCTTGCCTTACTCAAAAGGGTTTTTTGGCGGGGGATTAAATGGGATTAGGGGATGGCCGATCAGAGAATTGGGTCCAGGGAATTACTCGGAAACATCTTCCACGCAAGGTGTTCTTCGTGGCGTGGGAGATTATCGCCTTGATATCTCGTCAGAATTCCGATTTAAATGGACTTCATTAATGACTGTTGCTCTTTTTGCAGATGCAGGTAATATTTGGCAGTATGGAATTGGCGACAATGATGGTACATCATGGAGTTCCTCTGGATTTTCGTCTATAGCATTGGGTGCTGGTATTGGGTTGAGGCTTGACTTCGATTTCTTTCTCATTCGCTTGGATGCCGCATTGAGATTGCATGACCCAACCCATTTGGACGGGGAAAGGTGGTTCATTGAATCCAGGCCAAGCGGCGCATTTCATTTAGGTTTAGGTCATCCATTCTAACCCGATTAACTTTGTCAAAAAAAAACATGGGTTGGTTCCAAAGAAATACAGAAGGCATAACGACGAAGTCGGCTGAGAAAAAGGAGATACCTGAGGGTGCTTGGTACAAGTGTCCGAGTTGTAAAAGCGTTGTGTCTGCTCAGGATCATGAAGATGCACTGTGGGTATGTGGACACTGTGACCATCACGAGCGTATTGGCAGTACAGAGTATTTTGCGTTGTTATTTGACAACGGCAAATGTCGAAGCCTCGCACCTAAAATGACTTCAGAAGATCCATTAACTTTTACCGATACAAAGCCCTATAAAAAAAGACTAGCTTCAGCAAAAGAGAAAACGGGGTTAAATGATGCGTTAAGAGTTGCCTCTGGTGAAATTGAAGGTGTTCCTGTTGTGATTGCTTGTATGGATTTCTCTTTTATCGGGGGATCTATGGGGTCCGTTGTTGGAGAAAAAATTGCACGTGGAATTGATCATGCGATTAAGAAAGGCAGGCCATTTATTTGCATTTCTAAGTCAGGAGGGGCAAGGATGATGGAAGCCGGTTACAGCTTAATGCAAATGGCAAAAACCAGCGCCAAACTCTCGATGCTTGCTAAGGCAGGCTTGCCATATATAAGTATACTAACAGATCCAACGACAGGTGGCGTAACAGCTTCATTTGCGATGCTAGGAGATCTCAATATCGCTGAGCCAAATGCGCTTATTGCTTTTGCAGGACCTCGAGTGGTTAAAGAAACAATTGGCAAGGACTTGCCAGAAGGCTTTCAGCGGTCAGAATTTTTATTAGAGCACGGTTTCTTAGATGCCATTGTTCCTCGAAAAGATCTGAAATCAAAGTTGCATTTTGCAATCAGAATGCTTCATACTTCTTACTAAAGTTTTTCAATAACATATTGTTGACATTACGTTGCGACGATTAATGCAAGTATTCTAATTTAATATCGTACATTTGCGTCGTTAAATTTTATTCGCATAACGGACATCAAAAGATTTCGCCATGTACTATTTAGATACTGAAAAGAAGAAAGAATTCTTCGAAAAGCACGGAAAAGGAGTTGCCGATACAGGTTCTCCAGAGGCACAAGTTGCCATTTACTCTTATCGTATTTCGCATCTCACGAATCACCTTAAGACTAACAGAAAAGATTTTAGTACCCAACGCGCTCTAATTGCGTTAGTCGCTAAACGTCGTAAAGCACTTGATTACTTAATAAGTAAGGATATCACTAGATATCGTGCTATTGTGAAAGAATTAGGGCTACGACGCTAATTTAATGCTGACAAGATCACAGTTAATAAACCGAGTAAGATTTTACTCGCGATTTCTTGTGTTCTTCCAGTTGTACAAAATCGAATTAATTGGCTTGATTTTTGATGAAGTTAAAGCGGCGTGTTTAACACCGTATCGCTTCGTTAGCGAATCAAATTGCAGAGTGAGATAAAAAAAAAGAAATGAATTACACGGTAAACAACCAAACCATTGATCTCGGCAAAGGGCGCGAGATCAGCCTTGAAACTGGAAAGCTTGCAAAACAAGCCGACGGTTCTATTGTTCTACGTTGCGGAAAAACAATGCTACTTGCTACAATAGTTAGTAGTAATAATGCGAGAGACGAAGTAGACTTCCTTCCATTAACAGTCGATTACAGAGAGAAGTATGCTGCCGCTGGCAGATTCCCTGGTGGATTCTTTAAGCGTGAGGCGCGACCTTCTGATTCAGAGGTGCTTGTCATGCGATTGGTAGATAGAGCGCTTCGTCCGATGTTCCCATCGGATTATCACGCAGGCACTCAGGTCATGGTTCAGTTGATGTCTTCGGATGAAGATGTTTTGCCAGATAGTTTGGTTGGATTAGCGGCAAGCGCTTGTATTGCTGTAAGTGATGTGCCATTTAATGGCCCTATTTCTGAGGTACGTGTAGCACGTGTCAATGGTGAATTCATTATCAATCCCCTTCGATCAGAATTAGAGTTGGCTGACATTGACTTGATGGTTGCAGGTACTATTGACAGTATTGTCATGGTTGAGGGTGAGATGTCAGAAGTTAGTGAGTCAGAAATGGTTGATGCCATTGAAGTGGCTTCAAAAGCAATTACTTTGCAGTGCGAAGCGCAAATAGAATTGGCAAAAGCTGTTGGTAAACATGGAGAAAGTCGTGAATATTCTCATGAAGATCACGATGATGTCCTCAAGGCAAAGGTCTTTGATACATTATATCCTAAATTGTATGAGGCTGCTCAAAATGGCAAATCAAAAGCTGAAAGAAAAGCTTCTTTTAAAGCCATTAAATCTGAATTCGTTGAGACTCTTTCAGATGAAGAAGGAAAGGAAAAAGCGTTTATGCTTAAATCTTACATTCACGATGTAGAGAAAAAGGCAATTAGAGATTTGGTTCTATTGGAAGGTGTTCGTCTTGATGGACGTTCTACAACCGATATACGTGCGATATGGGGGGAAGTCGATTACCTGCCTAGCTGTCATGGTTCTGCGCTCTTTACAAGAGGTGAAACACAATCATTAACGACTTTAACACTTGGCACGAAGCAAGATGAACAGTTAATAGATAGTGCGTTGGTTCGTAAAACTGAGAAGTTCTTACTTCATTATAACTTTCCACCATTTTCTACAGGTGAGGAGAGACCACTTCGTGGAACGAGCAGAAGAGAAGTAGGTCACGGTAATCTTGCTCTACGTGCGCTTAAACACGTATTGCCTCCAGTTGACGAATGTCCTTACACCATTAGATTGGTTTCTGAGATACTGGAATCAAATGGGTCATCGTCTATGGCTACAGTATGTGCAGGAACGCTTGCCCTGATGGATGGTGGTATTAAAATTAAGGCCCCAGTTTCAGGCATTGCAATGGGATTGATTACTGACAAGGAAACGGGTAAGTATGCAATTCTCAGTGACATCCTTGGAGACGAAGATCACTTAGGTGACATGGACTTTAAAATAACGGGTACCGAAGATGGTATCACTGCTTGCCAAATGGATATGAAGATCCAAGGAATAAGCATGGATGTTCTAAGAGAAGCTTTAGAGCAAGCGCGTGAGGGTCGTCATCATATTCGTCGTGAGATGCTTAAAGTTCTAGATAAGCCACGTGAAGATTTCAAAGAGCACGCGCCAAGAATCGTTGCATTCAACGTTCCTGCAGATGCTATCGGCGCAATTATCGGACCTGGAGGAAAAATCATTCAGGAACTTCAAGCAGATACAAATACGAACATTTCTATCGAGGATATTGATGGCGAAGGCCGTGTTGAGGTTGCAGCTTCAGATAAAGCTTCAATCGAAGATGCTGTTGCACGTATTAAGCAAATTGCCTTCCCCCCAACTGTAGAAATCGGAGAAATTTATGAAGGAAAGGTGAAGACAATCATGCCATATGGTGCCTTTGTTGAAGTTCTTCCTGGAATAGATGGTTTGTTACACGTTAGTGAACTTGAATGGAAACGTGTCGATAAAGTTGAGGACGTTCTCAAGGAAGGAGAAAAAGTGAAGTTTAAAGTCGTAGGTCGTGATCCTAAAACAGGCAAGATAAAGTTGAGCCGTAAAGCAATTCTTGACAAACCTGAAGGATTTGTTGAACCAGCTGAAAGACCACGTCGTGACCGTGGAGATAGAGGAGATAGGGGGGATCGCCGTGACAGAAGAAATCGTGATTAATAAGCAGTGAAGTTGAAAGACGAAAGTCCTACAATTTTGCGTTATATAGTATTGTTTGGCATTAAGTATAAATAAAGCACATGAGGCAGCTAAAAATAACGAAACAAGTCACCAATAGGGAGACCGCGTCGCTAGATAAATACCTCCAAGAAATCGGTCGAGTAGATCTGATTACTGCGGAAGAAGAGGTAGAGCTAGCGCGAAAGATCAAAGCTGGAGATCAAGTTGCTCTTGAGAAACTGACAAAAGCAAACTTACGTTTCGTTGTGTCTGTATCTAAACAATATCAAAATCAAGGCCTTTCACTTCCCGACTTAATTAATGAAGGAAACTTAGGTCTCATTAAAGCAGCACAGCGTTTTGATGAAACCCGTGGATTTAAATTCATTTCTTATGCTGTTTGGTGGATTCGACAAAGTATTCTTCAAGCTCTTGCTGAGCAGAGTAGAATAGTACGTCTTCCGCTTAATAAAATCGGCTCGATTAATAAGATTAACAAGGCTTTTGCGCGTCTTGAGCAAGAATTCGAGAGACCTCCTACAGCGGTAGAGTTAGCGGAATCTCTAGACATGACGTTAGACGAAGTAAAGCAGTCGTTAAAGAATGCGGGTCGTCACGTGAGTATGGATGCTCCTCTTAAAGAAGGGGACGAGAGTTCAAGCACGATGTATGATGTCCTTCGCTTGGGTGATTCACCTTCACCTGATGATGAATTAATGACAGAAAGCTTGCGCAGAGAGATTGAACGATCTCTTCGAACGCTCACGCCTCGTGAAGCAGATGTTATTCGTCTTTATTTCGGGCTCAATGGAGAACATCCTATGACGCTTGAAGAAATCGGAGAACGTTTTGATTTGACGCGTGAACGTGTCCGCCAAATTAAAGAAAAGGCGATACGAAGACTTAAACACACCAGTAGGAGTAGAATACTCAAAGGATATCTTGGATAGTACCCTTGTACGTGTCGTCCAATTTTTCTTAAGTAATAAGCCTATTTTATTCTCAAAGAAAAGAGGGCCATATTTGTAGCATGAGTAAGATCGTTGCATATATATATTTAACAATCGCAGTCATATTTTTTTTGACGGCAAGTGGGTGTACTAAAATCAACTACACATCTGACCCCTACTCCCTGTTAGAGTTTTCTGAAGACACACTTTTATTCGATTCGGTTTTTACGACGATTGGTTCTATAAGCCTCTACTTATCTGTAAAAAACCCTCACGACGAAGCATTGTTAATTGATAGAATTCAGTTAGAGGATGGATTGGGAAGCGATTATAGGATAAACATTGACGGTCAAGGAGTTGACGAGTCTGGAAATCCATTAACGCAACTGCAAGATGTTACAATTTTACCCAACGACAGTCTCTATATTTTCGTAGAGGTGACTGTCGACCCAACAAGTAGTTCATCCGCATTTATTAATCAGGACAGAATAAGATTTAGGACAAATGGATCTGATCAATTTGTGTCCTTAGTCGCATATGGACGAAATGCTGAATTTCATTACCAACCGGGAAATTGGTTCGATTCAAGTGACCCACCCGATAATATTTTAGACTGTGATGAAATTTGGAGCAGTGATTTACCCCATGTGATCTATGGTCCCATTCGCGTACAACCTGGGTGTTCTTTGACTATAGAAGCAGGCGCAGAAGTTTATGTGCATCCTGGAAGTGGAATTTGGGTTCAAGGAGGGAGCATACATATCGAAGGCACTTTGCAAGACAAGGTTATTTTTCAAGGAGACAGACTCGAAGATTCATATTCAAATTACCCTGGACAATGGGGACTTGAATTCCCCATTGAATTTCAATATGAAGGAGAGAATGTATATTATACTGTAAATAGAGGGGGAGTATGGCTTGACAGGTCTGCGAATTCTTCGATAAACCATGCTGTGTTTAAAAATGGCACAGTAGGTCTGTGGGTGGATAGTGTCGCTGTTGGTTCCAATTACGCTTTGAATATTTCTAACACTGAAATTTCAAACATGTCCTCTGTTGGATTGCTTTCACAAGGAGGATTTATTAGGGGGGTAAATAATTTATTTACTGATTGTGGTGAGACGTGCGGCGCCTTTACTTTGGGAGGCAAAATAATAATGCACCTATCCACTTTTGCAAATTATTGGTCCAATGGGTCTTTTAGACAAGGCGCATCAGTATATGTAAATGATTGGTATGAGAGTGTTGATGGGATTATTAATCGGCCATTTCATCCAGAAACTGAGTTTAAAAATTGTATTATATGGGGGAATAATGCTTCATTAAATGATGTTGATGAGCTTGTTTCGAGCATCTTGGTTCCCAGTGATTATTCAACACCAATCTTTCAATCTTGTGCTTTAGACGTTCAAGATCCAGATTTCCCCTATAATCTTATAGATTCGGATTGCACACTGGATCAAGAACCTCCATTTCAATCAGAAATAAACAGAAACTTCAGACTTGAAGGAAACAGTACGATATGGAATGGAATCTCGTCTATTCCTCCTTTTGAAGCAACCGATGTTTCTTCTGATTTAGATGGTTACCCCCGATCGACATTGAGTCCTGACAAGGGATGTTATGAGAGACAATAGTCGTTGCGGGAGTTCATATTTTATGTTTGTTTAAAATGTTCACAAACTTGAAGGAAACTTATTGAACTCATGTGCGTATCAACAAGAGAATTCCTTGAACTTCACATTTGATGACAACAGGTATATTAGACGCACTCACCCAACTCTTCGCTCTGTTTGCTGCAGGCAGAACCGAGAAAGAAGAACTCATAGGAAGGCAGACAGCTAGCCGATATTTGCGGGGGAGATTGTCAAAGAAAGTGGTCGATTATTATTTGGGGAGATATGATGATCATTTAAATACGTTTCAGCTAAAAAACAACAGCGGAGAACTGCCTGAAGCAAAACGCCTTGCCAGACTGTCTACGAAGCTTCTCCGTACTTGTGAAAACATCAATAAAGAATTGGCTCACAGAGATAAGTGTATTGTATATCTCCGACTTCTAGAATTTGTTAAGGTCACAAATGTTCATGCTAATTCTGTTGAATTCCTGAGTGCAGTGAGCTCATCTTTTTTGTTGAATCAGAATGATGTTTCAGGCATTCATGCATTGGTGAATACAGATTCGCCATTCACCGATGGTATAGAAGGTAGCTTTGTTCTCAAAGATGTAAATAAATCACTCAATTCTAATGGTGAGTCTGGAAAGGCAATAGGATATAAGCTTTCAAATGAGACCTTATTTCTTGTCCGATGTTTTGGTGACAATGCGGTTTATTTAAACAGCCAGCTAATTCCAAACGGCACTGTAGCAATTATGATTCCTGGTTCAGTATTAAAGGGTGTCAATGAATCAAGGGTTTTCTTTAGCGATTTGGTAAGACAATTTATTGACAGTCCAGAATTGCCGAAAATATCCTTTACTGCGCAAGACGTTTCGCATTACTTCAGCTTCCCTAAAGACCAAGCCTTACATCAATTTAACATTTCAGAGAGAGAGGGGAATTTGGTAGGAATTATGGGGGGAAGCGGTTCAGGCAAGTCAACGCTTTTAAATGTCTTAAATGGCACCACTAAACCCACCTTTGGCAAAGTATTACTTAATGGCGTTGATATACATCTGGATGCGGATTCAATAAAAGGGACAATAGGTCATATAGGTCAAGAGGATTCTTTGATCTCAGAATTAACAGTGCGCCAAAATCTCCGTTATAGTGCACAACTTACTTTCGGAAAACTATCAGACCTTGCCATTGATGAGAAAGTAGATTCAACACTAAAAAGCCTAGGGCTTTGGGATACCAAAGATTTAAGAGTAGGGTCAGTTCTAGATAAAACAATCTCTGGAGGACAAAGAAAGCGTCTTAATATTGCTTTAGAGCTCATCAGGGAGCCTCTTGTTCTTTTCGTTGACGAACCTACTTCTGGACTTTCTAGCCACGATAGCATTCAGATTATGGATCTGCTTAAGGAGATGTCTCACAGAGGGAAGCTGGTCTTTGCAGTGATTCATCAACCATCATCTGATATTTTCAAACTCTTTGACAAGTTTTTTATTTTAGATCAAGGAGGGTACCCCATTTTTTATGGTGACCCCAATTCTACCATTCCATATTTCAAGGAATTAACAAATCAAGTTGATCCTAATCATGCCGCTTGTTTTCAATGTGGAAATATTAGTCCTGAACAGATCTTTGATATTATTGAATCAAGAGTTGTTGATGAATATGGTAATATTTCTGACGAAAGGCGAATAGAAGCAAAAGAATGGAATGACTTTTTTAATGTCATTATAGCCAAGGGAGCAGAACCCAAGGACAGTGAATTGCCGCATTTAAAGGCGACAAATAGTGTTCCAACAGCACTTTCACAATTCAGAACTTATTTCTCGAGAGATTTTAACGCAAAAAGAACCAACAGGCAGTATTTAATCGTGAATTTCTTAGAAGCCCCAATGCTTGCGGCGCTTCTCGCATTGTTTATGAGATATGCTCCAAAAGGTGGAGATTATATTTTTAGAACAAGTGAAAATATCCCTCAATTCTTATTTATATCAGTCATTGTCTCATTGTTTCTAGGACTTAGCATCTGTGCAGAGGAGATTCATCGGGACAGAGCGCTCTTGCGCAGAGAACGCTTTCTTTTTTTAAGATGGGGGAGTTACTTACAAGCTAAGATTGCTGTTAGCGCGATTACCTCCGCAATACAAACCCTTGGATTTGTCGCTGTATCTCACTTCATCCTAGAAATACCTGGCATGTTCTGGGTTCATTCACTTGTATTATTCAGCGTTTCTATTTTTGGAAACCTGCTCGGTTTAAATATTTCAGCCGCCTTTAAATCAGCGAAGGTTATATATATGATCATTCCTTTACTGATCATTCCTCAAATTATATTTGGCGGTGCAATTGTGCGATTTGACCGTTTTAATTCTTGGTTTACGAGTGAAGTTCATGTTCCGATTTTGGGTGACTTAATGGTCTCCAGATGGGGCTTCGAAGCTTTGGCCGTTCATCAATATCGGAAAAATTCGTATGAATCCGTTTTTTGTGATTTAGATGATATCATAAGACAATCAGCATGGAGAAGAGACTTTTGGTTAGAGGATGTCTGTCATTCTGCGCGTGATTTAGATTGGATAGAAAGAGAATGGAGGAGGGCAGGGGAAGATCTTCTTTATTGGGGTTTAACACCTCCACCTAAGGGGATCGAAAACAGAAAATTATGGGATACCGCATTTAGAAATGCTTATCAATTTGCATTCAAGGAAAAGGATTCTAGAAAAATGAGACTGATTGAAGATGGAGGGCTCGGGAAATTAAGAGATCTCTATCGCAATGATGAAATTGCAGAGTGGGTTTTACAGGAAGAAAGATCTGTGAGGATTTTAGATTTAGACGCTGGATTTAAGCCTACGGCGTCTCCAATTCACCATCACACCAGAAATGTCAATGGATTTTATGCGCCCTATTTTTCCCCATCAAAAAATATAGCAGGCATCAATATGTCTACACTGTATTACAATATTCTTGTGCTTTGGCTTATGACGGCTCTAGCATGGGGGTTTTTACGTTGGATGCCGTTTGGCAAATCAAGAAGCTTCAGCGTATCTCGGTAGCAATCAGCTTGAAAGGAAGGTCTATGATTGCATCGTAATCTTCACCAGCTTCTAGCATATCTTCATCATCCTCTTCATAATACCAGTTAATAGAAGCATTTTCTGTTGATGCTTCTATTCTCTTTAATAAGTCCATAAGACATTTAGAAGAACTCGTATTAAAGTACTCTAAGTGGATATTGACTTCAACGTATCCATCGGAGTTACAGAGGCCATCAGCCCATTCAATTAAAGGTGCATAGAAATCTATAGAATTCTCCGGAATACTTCTGCCAGATAGTTTCATCGTTCTAGCAGAAGTTAAAAAAGCAACTTCTGGCGTTTTGGATGTGCCACTAATAATGATGTTATCCATGTGAATCTGGTGTTGAATGTAAATGAATTGTTAGACAGAAAAGTAGTTTGTCCTGGGACCAAGGTAAGAATTCATAATTAATATTCCCACTCGAAATTTTTGTAAGATCAAGAAGTCCCATACCACCACCACCGTGAGAGCTTCTTTTTCCTTCCTCAAGAACATTCATTTTTAATCCTCTTAATTCACTTTGCGTCGTGTTTTTAAGTGTTGTTAAAGTGGAAGACAGAATCGTTGCTTGGTCATTTGATACAGGGTTAGATGTGCCTAAAACGCACATGTCTCCATTGTCAGATTTTGAAACAAAGAAAAAAGAATCAGAATTTTTTGAGTGGTGAATAAGATTCTGAATGAGTTCAACAGAAACACGGAAAAGTCCCTTTAATTTGATACTCGGATGAAGTTCTTGACGGGCATAAAATCGTTCAATCCAATTCAACAGGTATTCTGATGTGACAGATTTAAATGTTCCTCGATATGACACCATTACCTTATGATCTTTTGGAACAAGGTCATAGTTATCAGTATTTTTGGTCGCTGAATTTAAAGTCGTCATTTCTCGAAATTACATGAAAAACCTATCAATATTTCATTTACATGAAACTAGAAATTAATTCAAGTATGTGGAAAACAAATAATGAATGGTTCGAGAAATGGTTTGACACGAAAGAATATCACATCTTATATGGTGATAGAGATGACAATGAAGCAGGCGTACTCGTCGAGAAGCTACACAAGAAATACGGAGCTAATCTGACACACATTTTAGATGCTGGATGTGGTGCTGGCAGGCATGTGCTTGCTTGGTCAAAACTTGGATATATTGTTAAAGGTTTTGATTTAAGCCCCGAAAGTATAGAAACTGCAAAGTTGAAATCTCGTAAACTTAACCTTTCAGCTGAGTTTAAAATTTTAGACATGAGATCTTTGCTTGCAGAGAAGGAGTGGGCTGGTGCATTTGATTTGGTCACAAACCTCTTTACGAGCTTTGGTTACTTTGAGAACACAGAAGATCACGAAAATGTAGTTCAAGGCTTTGCCCATGCTTTAATTCCTGGAGGATTACTTGTAATGGACTATTTGAATTTCAACTATTCTAAATCAAATTTGGTGCCGGAAGAAACAATCGAAAAAGGAGGTCATGTTTTCACCATCAAGAGAAGATTATTTGATGGATATTTCCAGAAGTCGATATCCTACCGCGACGAAACAGGAGGGAGGCAAACGCATATTGAACAAGTGAGAGCATGGACTGCAACGGAATTGATCGAAATGTTATTAAATTTCGGACTTCAGGTAGACAATGTTTACGGTGATTATGAATTAGGGGAGCACACCAACACTTCTCCAAGGTGTATTTTAGTGGCTAGAAAACTGTAATAAAAATGATACTTACTGGACTTTCTTTATTACTTGTTGCTTTAGCGGGTGGCCTCATCCTTGAGATCTTAGGTGATAAAGCGATGAATAACCTTCCGATATTTCTTGCTTTTGGAGGCGCTTATATTATGGGGCTGATTTTTTTACATCTCGTTCCTGAAGCTTTCAGTTTTAGTTCTATCGCTGGAATATTTGTACTCGCAGGTTTTCTAGTCCAAATATTTCTTGAGTATATCTCAAAAGGACTTGAGCATGGTCACGTACATCATTCTGGACATGGTAAAGTGTTGAAAGTTTTGCCCTGGGCTGCAATAATTAGTTTGTGTATACATGCATTTTTAGAATCAATGCCTCTGGCTGAAGGGGCTGTCGCAGTTTCAGATTTGGAACATCAAGTAAACAGTATGGGGGGGCATAACCATGTTCACGTTCATGGTTCGATGGCCATTGGTTCTGCTCTCTTTATCGGTCTCGCAATCCATAAATTACCCGTTGCATTGGTGTTAATGGGATTGATGAAGTCAATTGGGTCATCTCCATTGGTGAGATGGGGCCTTTTATCGATGTTTGGTCTTATGCCTTTATTGGGCATGTATTTTTATGATGGTGTTTTACACTCTGGAATGCATATTCCAGGTGGAGTAGGGGGCTTTATTGCCGCAACTCAAGGATTGGTCATTGGTATCCTTTTACATGTTGCGACGACGGTGTTATTCGAAAGCGGGGAAGGACATCACTTTAACTTCAAGAAACTTACAGCGACCTTAATTGGACTCGCCCTGTCTTACGCAACCTTAGCTTAACCCTGTGTTTTTCACGGTGAACCCACAATAAATCGCCACAAACGTAACTATTTTCTTTTCGTATCCGTAATAAGACGAATAAGAAAATGTCATGAAACACTACCGTATCCATATATCAATATTGAGATTTGAAACAATCTACTTGTATAAGTCAAACTTTGGTTTTGTTGAAATGAATCACAGCTTAAATTAACGGTCATTCACATCCTTAAATTTCAGAAAATATTTCTGAAGCTAAGTTTTGTGATTGATCCCAAGCGCGTTCGTTTCCAACAGTCCACAAGCCACGATTTACAAATAACTCGACCATTCTTTCGGTGGGCGCATTTCCTACAAGCGCATCCTGAGCCAATGGGCAACCACCTATTCCTCTTATTGCACCATCAAAACGAAGGCAGCCTCCTCTGAGAGCTGCCTCTATTTTTGACAACCCTGCCGTAGCGTGTAAATGAAGATGTGCACCAAATTCAATATCTGGAAGTTCCGTAATGACCGCAGAAAAGGCATCCTCCACGACATTTTCTAATGCTGTCCCAACGGTGTCACTTAATGCAATCACCTCTACATTTAAATCTCTTCTGAGTCTGTCAGAAAATTTGGTTAACATATCTGGATGCCAAACTTCACCATAGGGGTTTCCAAACCCCATACTCAAGTACACGACAAGTCTTTTTGAGTTGTTGACGCATATATTTTGAATGTTATCTAGCCTTGAAAAAGCTTCTTCAATACTTGCTCCAGTATTCCTTTTTTGAAATGTTTCTGACAAAGAAAGTGGAAATCCGATGTCATCGATTGTTTCAAATTTAGACGCTTCTGTTGCGCCTCTTTCATTTGCGACAATCACAAGGATTCTCGTGCCCTGCTTAGGAAGCATGCCTTCATCTTCAATGGTAGTTAATACTTTTGCCGTATTTGCCATCGATGGGACAGCTTTTGTAGATACAAATGATCCTACATCAATCGTATCGAATCCAACGTCCAATAGGGCTCTATAATACGCAACCTTATCTTCTGTTGAAACTTTATGTGGCCAGCCTTGAAGCGCATCTCTAGGGCACTCAACTAAATGAACTCTATCCATATCGCTAAAGTAGCTTGATAAAGATTCTTTTTTGAAAAAAAATGAAACCTATTTTGCTCTGAAGTCGTAGAGTGTTATAACTAACAAGATACTCCGATGGAACTCAATTTATTTAACAGGCTGCCTCTCGATCAAAAGACAACTTATATGTGGGACAATGGAATTTGTCTGGCACAACGTATTGTTGAAAACAGATATATTCTTTGCATTTTTGAATTGGATGGCTTTTTTGTGGAGGCTATTTATTCAAGACGAAACAACAGAGTCAATGCGATATTACCAATTGCTGATATCCCAGAATGGGAAGGGTATGTGGATCAAGTGTTAACAAATTTATTGAAGTTAAACTAACATACGTATTAGCGTAATTGTAGCATATGCTACTGCAGTCGTTGATAAAATTCTTGCCAACAGCATGGGGATTGTTGATTGAAATAACCAGCCCATTGTCACAAGAGAAGTTCCAACAAAAGCTTTGCCCGATTCTAATTGCATAGCCAGAGGATGAGATGAATCAAAGGAACTTAACAGTTCTATTGCATATTTGGCAATATGCCCCCCACACATTAACAACGTATTTCCAATTGAGGGATAAAACTCCCCTAACAAACTGCCTATACCAATGAGTGATCCAACAGATGTCACGATTGGACTTGCAATGACATTGAAAGGCAAAAACCAAATAGGTAATTGATGAAACGTAGTGGCTGTCCAAGCCATCGTCGCAGTTTGTGCGGCAATAGGTATTCTAACGATTAACCATCTCGGATTTGATATGACAGCAAGTATAGAAGCTGTGGCTACAAAACTCAGTTGAGTTCCCAATTGTTGTGGAGACCAAGGGTCAATCCATGCGACAATCCAAGCAGCTACCGCAAATCCTTGCCAAGGAAGGAGATGTCTTCCTGACCATTTCCCAATGCAAGCTACGGTGACCATAATACCTGACCTTACTGCGGACCAAGGACTTCCACAAGCGACAATAAATAGCCATATTCCAGACAGCCCAAAAGATGACAACCATCTTACTTCTCTTCTTCGACTTCTCAAGAATAAAAGAGGTAAACATCCTACAATACCGACATGATAACCACTTACAGCGAGAAGATGAGCCAAGCCTGCTCTTGAGAATAATTCCTTTGTTTTTTTTGGAATCCAACTTTTATCTCCTGTTGAGAGGCCTAACATAAAGCCCGCAGCAGGTTGTGTAATTCCAGCAGACTCGAACTTGGTTTTCATCCTCTTTCTAAAAAAGAAAGGCAATGTATGTGTCTCCTCCATTGACCTTGATCTGTCACGGCTTGGAATCGTTACTCGAGGGATAAATAATCCTCTGCAACCAAGTCCTTCGTAATAACCCCGAACATCAAACGAACTTCGCTCTGTTTGTTCAGGGAATTCCTGCCAATTACCCACAACAGTGGTTTCTATATCGGGAAAGACCATTTCACTTGGCCATTTAAACGCCACTCTTCCAACCTGTCTGGTACTTCCATATCCATAAATATAATTGCCAAAACGAACTGGAGGTGGTTGAGATGAAGTCATCATAAATGTATGTTCTTCACCGTCAGGAAATGGTATGTTTTGAATTTCAACAAAAGACCTAAAAATCCCCAGCAGACAACACAAAACAAATAAGATATAGCGTGCTTTAGAAAATCGATAACCCCATGTAAATCCCAACCAGCACCCTCCGATACTCCACAAACAAAAAATCAACCAGAATACATTTAAATCTCCTAATCCATATGTGCATCCAAACCAAAAAGCGATTGAATAAGGAAGTAGGGGGGCGTAGGGTCTCACGAATAGCGAAGAAACAAAAGTCCGCTACACGAATTCTAGGTAATTTGTAGATGCAGTAGGGTAATCAACTATTCCTCAAAATCTTCTTTTGTCAAATCAGAAAACTTAGTGTGATTCTTGATGAAATACTGGGTAACAATACTCTTTTTATAACGCCCCACTTTATTAGGCCTAGACTTTTCTCTAGCTACAAATTCTGCATTTCTTTTAGACAGCGTATTAGGTATCATTGCGAAGAAAGACCAATGTGCTTTTGCAACTGATGAAAAATACTTTAATTCACCTTTTAATAAAAATCTGAAGGCAGCCAAACCATCCAATAAGAGTCTTTTTGTGATGAAAAGAATCGGAAAACCGTCTTGATTCTTAAGCAGTAACAAGAGGTTGTTTCTGAAATTTAAAAACACCTTCAAAGGATTAGATTTTGTCAGAGTGCCCCCGCCCAAGTGCTGCACAGTGGCTGTGCCACAGATGCCAACTTTATAACCTCTGGACTTTAATCGCCAACACAGATCGATTTCCTCCATGTGCGCATAGAAGTCGGCATCAAGTCCATTCACTTCATCCCATGCCTTAGAATCAACGAATAACGCAGCGCCAGAAGCCCAAAAGACTTCTGTGTCTTTGTTGTAATTCAGGTTGAGTTTTTCTGTGGAATGAAACAATCTGCCTGCGCAAAACATATAGCCATCTTTATCTATATAGCCACCTGCTGCGCCTGCATACTCATAATATTCATTGTTTTTATCATCTAATATTAAAGGAGCGCAAATGGACCAATCATTTTGCAACATCGATTTATTGACTGATTCTATCCATCCAGAGCTGACCCTTACATCTGAATTGAGTAGGACATATCTGTCAGCATGAATCTTCTTGAGCCCAGCATTATAACCACCCGCAAATCCTAAATTTTCCTCAAGTTGTATGATTCCAATTTCTGGGTGATTTTCGGTGAGCCAATTCACGGAGTTGTCTGAAGAACCATTATCAATGATGTAGATAGGCACATTTGAGAATGTTGCCACTGAGGGCAAATATGTCTGTAAATGATTAACACCATTCCAATTGAGGATTACGACGACAGTATGCATTATGGATTGTAAAAAAGGTCCTCGGGCTCTTCACGAGAAAATGTATTCCTTGGATTAAGCCTATTAAGCTGTGTATCAGAAACTCTAAGTCTATTTTCACGCGACTTAAGTATTTCAATCCAATCGTTGTTGCTTATTTCACCTGGCATATCAGAGTGAAGTATTTCTAGACATTCCAGCACAACATGGGGTGCGTAGAATAAAAACCGTCTGTTTGAGAACCCTGAAGTATTATGGTAATGCCATATCTCATAGGGATAATAATCCGTGTTGTGATGTCGTTTTATGATTGAGTTGGGTCTGCCATATTTCAGATACACATACCCTTGATCAGTATCGGCGCCATGACCACTTCTGCAGCCACCGAAAATACTGTCTGCTACAGTCACTTCATTCGTGTAGTTTTGCCAAGATTTAGTAGGATTTTCTGGGTTTCTACGGACCCAAAATTGATCTAAGAATCCTTGAAGCATATTCAGGTCTCTGGTGACTTTTAAGATGCCTAAAATCGTGTTTTGTTCGGAGGGAGACGCCAAAGGCAAATGATTTTCTAGATGACGATAAAGGCGATTCCTGTCAGTCCACTGGGTTGCGAATTGCGACAAAGCAACGCCAGCATAGTTGTTGTCATCAGCTGGAGACCATCGAGACATGGGGTAATTCATGGTGGTAATTTCAATGCCTTCACGGCTTCTAATTTCTATTTTCAAAAAACCACCATCTTCTGGAGGCACAGCACCATCAACAGGTAAGACTTCAAATACAGGCACGACAGGAGCTGCTGACAATCTTAAATATCTTGTGTGATTGGGTGACAAATTCCCGTTGCTGTTTGTAAAACCAAACGACATTAGAAATAGTGAATCCAAACCTACAACCTGATCAATGTTGTAAAGCTCTACGTAAAATCTAGCTTGATCAGCATTCGGCGCAATTTTATTGTCTAATAAAGGGATGATGTCAAATCCTGATCTTGAAAATGGACTCTCTTCGCCATGACTAAGTTTGGCATATGCTTCAACCAACATTAAGTCTGAAACATCAGGTTTCCCACAAATAGAAATTTGAAAGTTATCTTTAAATAAAAGATCTGTACCTTCAACATTAACAGTGACTTGATAGTTGCCGGGACTCAAAATAAATCTTTCGAGATGCATGTGATCAGCTGACCAAGCTTCTGTAGAATCAGCTGTTAGCGGTCCGGAAAGTTGGATTTTACGAAATGCCTTTATTTGGTCGCCCTGCTCAATAATAACAGTGAATTCTGAAGATGCAGTCCAAAGAGAATCCTCAACCGCCATCGTCATTTCTGAGGCATTCAGTTCAATGGCAACATCTACAAATGAGGTTTGATTGGCCAATTGATATCTGAAAATTTCTACACCCCAATTTTGAGCTGTCACTTGGTTGTATAACGCAAAATGGAGTATAAATAAGAGAATTCTATTCATGTAGCTAATCTATGATGTCAAATGTATGGCGTTATCTGCTGGTCTATGTCTGTCTTTGTAAAATAATACACGAGCGTTTTATTGACAGAATATATCGCACAAAAAATCCCAAAGCATACGCTCTGAGATTTTTCAATATTGCGGAGGTGGAGGGATTCGAACCCCCGGTACCTTGCGGTACGTCGGTTTTCAAGACCGGTGCATTCGACCACTCTGCCACACCTCCTTTAAACAACGCTGCAAAAGTACACACTAGATTTCAAATACAGTCCAATTACAGCCTAAATCTCCTTTTATTTAATTCACCCCTTTTGAATGATAATAGTTATTATGTAAAATACTATGTTATATTTATTAGTCTATGATATTATAGACCTGAGTTACAGACAAATAAAATCTATACCTACTGTGCACCTTTTAGAAGATCATTCATTTGAATGAACTTATCATCTTCCCCAGTTCGTGCATAGATATCCTTAAGAGACCGGATTGTTTCGAGATCTGCTGGATCGACTTCAAATGCTGATTCTAAATAAGGCCGTGCAGTCACAAACATAGATTTTGAATCCTCCTCCAGTTTCTTTTGACTTGCTGCCTCAGTTTTAGTCATTCTTGGCTTCCACATTTCATTCGCTTCGTTGATGCCAAGGACTGCTTTGTTAAAGTACAATGCACCTAAGTTATAGTTCGCATCAAAGTAATCTGATTTCACATCGATTGCTTTCTGATAAGCCAATATGGCTTCATCATAGTTGCCAAGATTATCAAACACACTTCCTAATGAAAACCAAAGTATTTCATTTGTTGGGTCTTGTTCAGCAGCCAGTTCCAAATTAGCTTTAGCACGCTCAAAGTCTTTGTTAGTGAGGTAAATGTTAAGCTCTTCAATGATGAGGCTTTGTTCTCTTGGATAAGATACACGCGCTTCTTGTAAGGTTTTCAGAGCTGCTTCATCGTTTTCTGCGTTCCTATATAAGGTGCTAATAAACAAGAAAACGTTCGGCACCTGGTACTCGATGTCTGCACAATCTTTATAGCGTTCAATGGCCATATCTGTCATGTTCGCCTTTTCATAACATAACGCAGAATTGTAAACAGCCATTGTGTCAACGATTTTGAATGTTCGTGCCACTTCTGCAGCCAAATCAAAAGACGTTGCCGCCAAATCAAATGAAGTCGTGTTGTAATAAGAGATACCCTTCCCATTTGCGCCAATCTGAACTTGATTAAGGCCAAACATGATTTCTTCTTTGTATCTCTCTTTTAAGTCAAGCTCCTTGGCTTTTAAATAGCTTTCCATAGATATCCGCAAGGCATTTGGATACTCCATTGTTAGTGAGGTATCTCTTGAGATGTTTAAATAAATATCTCCTCTGTAACGCCATGTTTTATCCTTGGTGTTGGATTTTTCGATCAATATTGCTTGTTCAATATATGTTGATGCAGCACGGTAATCTCCCTCCTTGTTAGCGTTGTAAGCAGAAACCACCTCTTTTTGTCCAGTTACAGAAAAGGCAAAGAGGCATCCAATTATCATTAAGAAATGTTTCATTTAATCTTTATCTATTAAAATTTATAGTTTTTCAGTTTTAAAAAAGTCAGACATAGAATGACATGTCAACTTAATCATATTTACAAACTCCGTGCCTTTCTGCTTATTTGTAGTTTTTGATGTTACTCCTCGTTGTCTGAAGTGGCGTTTTCATCTGGCTCTTGAGTGTTGTCTTGCTTAGGAGAATCGTCATCTTGCCCAGACGGCTCTTTGCCTCCTTCTTCGCCTTCAATATTTTCCTCTTCCTCATCGGCTTTAGGAACTCTGCAAACAGATGCAATTTCATCTTTGCCTCTTAAGCTAATGAGACGTACACCTTGAGTTGCCCTTCCCATGACACGTAGATCCTCCACAGACATACGTATTGTGATTCCCGACTTATTGACAATCATTAAGTCGTGTTCATTTGTAACGTTTAGAATTGAAATTAAATCACCTGTCTTTTCTGTGATTTGAAGCGTTTTCACCCCTTTACCGCCACGGTTTGTTATGCGGTAATCGTCAACAGCAGATCGCTTTCCGTAACCATTTGCAGATACGACAAGGATTGAGCTTTCTACGTCGTTGACACATACCATACCGATGACTTCATCGTCAGGGCTACCAAGTGTTATCCCTTTAACGCCCATCGCGGTTCTGCCTACTGCCCTGGTTTTAGACTCATTAAATCTAATGGCTTTACCAGACTTTAACCCGATTATAACCTCACTCTCACCGTTCGTTAATCTAGCTTGTAGCAATTCATCCCCATCACGAATCGTCACCGCATTAATCCCGTTCGTTCTAGGTCGACTGTATGCCTCCAAGCTTGTTTTCTTGATGAGTCCCTTCTTTGTTGCAAGTACCACGAAATTGGCATTGGCATATTCAGGGTCTTTGATGTCTTTAACCGGTATATAAGCAAGAACCTTGTCGTCTAGCTCTATGTTTATCAAGTTCTGAATCGCACGACCTTTAGATTGTTTTGAACCTTCAGGCACTTCAAAGATTCGCATCCAGAAGCATTTGCCTTGTTGCGTGAATATTAAGAGCCAATTGTGATTTGTGGCCGTAAAAATATTTTCAAGGAAATCTTCTTGTCTTGTTGATGATCCTCTTGCACCTACTCCTCCCCTTGTTTGGGATCGATATTCATTAAGACGTGTACGCTTTATGTACCCTGCATGGCTAATCGTTATGACGACTTGCTCATCGGGAATCATGTCCTCGATACTAACTTCTGCACTACTGAATTCAATTGTTGAACGACGTTCATCACCAAATCGATCACGAATATCTGCAAGTTCCTCCTTGATAATTGTCATGCGACGCTCCTTACGGTCAAGGATGTCTTTCAAGTCTTTGATCACATTCATCAACTCGTCAAACTCAGCCCTAAGCTTGTCTCGCTCAAGCCCTGTTAGCTTTTGCAATCTCATGTCTAGGATAGCACGCGCTTGAATCTCACTCAGCTTGAACGCATCAATTAAGCCTGTTCTAGCTTCTTCTGGTGAAGAACTTGCACGAATCAGTTTAATGACTGCATCAATATTGTCCAGTGCAATGATTAACCCTTGAAGGATATGCGCACGCTCTTCAGCCTTGTTAAGCTCAAACTGAGTCCGTCGAACAACAACCTCATGTCTATGTTCAACAAAATATTGAATCATATCTCGAAGATTCAGAAGGATAGGCCTTCCTTTTACGAGAGCAATGTTGTTTACTGAGAATGAGCTCTGTAATGCTGTGTACTTAAATAATTTATTTAGAACAACATTGGGTATTGCATCGCGTTTTAGCTCATAGACAATACGCATCCCATTTCTGTCAGACTCGTCGCGAATTTCGCTGATGCCTTCAATTTTCTTATCATTGACTAAATCTGCCGTTTTACGAACCATATCGGCTTTGTTAACCTGATATGGAATCTCCTCGACTATAATGACCTCTCTGCCTGATTTGGTTTCTTCAAATCTCGTACGTCCTCTTACCACAACTCTACCTCTACCTGTCCTGAATGCTTCATGAACACCTGAAACACCATGTATAATTCCGCCTGTAGGAAAGTCAGGCGCTTTGACAAACTCCATCAAATCATCTACAGTGCAATTTTCATTATCTATATAGTGAACAACACCGTCAAGCACTTCTGAAAGGTTGTGAGGAGGCATATTTGTCGCCATGCCAACAGCAATACCAGAAGCTCCGTTAATCAACAGGTTCGGGAGTCTTGCAGGAAGGACAGTAGGCTCTGTTAAACTGCCATCGAAATTTGCGGCAAAATCAACGGTGTCTTTATCTAAGTCACCCAACATTGCTTCAGCTGTTTTACGCAGACGAGCCTCCGTATAACGCATCGCAGCTGGATTGTCTCCATCGATACTTCCGAAGTTACCCTGTCCATCTACCATCGGGTATCGCAGTGACCAGTCTTGCGACATTCGTACCATCGTGTCATACACAGACGAATCTCCATGAGGATGGTACTTACCGAGCACCTCCCCCACGATACGTGCGGATTTTTTATGCGCTCTGTTTGAGTATACGCCTAGGTCAAGCATGCCATAGAGCACCCTTCTATGAACAGGCTTGAGCCCATCTCTTACATCGGGCAATGCCCTTGAAACAATGACCGACATCGAATAATCGATGTAGGCTGATTTCATTTCATCCGAAATGTTAATTTGGATGATCTTTTCTCCTTCTGCCATATTATCAGCTAAATCGTCAAAAATTCTGCTTGCTAATCATCGCTTAAAGTTGCGTGATCTTAGCTATTACACAGGATTCCAAAAATACAAAAGCAAAAAGTGAATCACCTCATAAAACAACGACAATTCTTCACAATTGACGTGATTTCCTTGTGAATAACAGAGGGTGTATTCTTTTTGAATATCAAAGTCGGTATGTAGATTTGGTATAATACTCAAGCAACGAATTTGATTTTTATTCGTTATATAAGTAAGGGCAGTTGATAATCACAAGAAAAGAAAGAACCGAAGACGATATGGATGCGAAATTTTCACCACGAGTTAGAGAGGTAATCACGTTTAGTCGTGAGGAAGCTTTGAGGCTAGAACACAAATACATAGGCGTTGAACATCTTTTGTTAGGTTTAATAAAGGAAGGTGAAGGAACAGCAATAAGAATTTTAGAAGGATTGAATTGTGACATTCAAAAGCTCCGAAAACTGATCGAAAGTTCTATCAGACCTTCTGGAGGAAGTCCATTGGGTGCGGGCAACATGCCGCTCGTAAAGCAGGCTGAGAAAATTCTTAAGATTACATATTTAGAAGCTAAGATTTTCAAAAGCCCCGTTATAGGGACAGAACATCTTTTGCTCAGCATCCTTAAAGATGAAGACAATGTTGCTACAAAATCTTTACATGCATTTAATATTGATTACGAAATTGCAAAAGAAGAATTTGAGAACATGATCTCTGAGAATACTGGGACCAGTTCTTCACCGAGATTAGAGGCGCCTATGTCAGAAGACGACATGACTCCTGATGAAGAACCATCCACAGGTGGTGGCGCAGGATCTTCAAGCAGTGTGTCAAAAAGAAAAGGTGACGCAAAAAGCAAAACGCCAGTCCTAGACAATTTCGGGCGAGATTTAACGAAAATGGCTGAAGAGGGCAAGCTTGACCCCATTGTCGGTCGTCAAAAAGTGATCGAACGTGTTTCACAGATTCTGTCAAGAAGAAAGAAAAATAATCCCATTCTAATTGGTGAACCAGGCGTGGGCAAGAGTGCAATAGCTGAGGGGTTGGCCCTTAGAATTGTTGAGAAGAAAGTCAGTCGTGTTCTTTATGGAAAACGTATTGTCACTTTAGATGTCGCCTCACTCGTTGCGGGAACGAAGTACCGAGGTCAGTTTGAAGAGAGAATGAAGGCCGTCATGAATGAGCTCGAAAAATCTCCAGATGTCATTCTGTTTATTGATGAAATCCACACCATAGTAGGTGCTGGTGGTGCAAGTGGATCTCTCGATGCGTCGAATATGTTTAAACCAGCGCTTGCGAGAGGAGAGATTCAATGTGTTGGCGCAACAACCCTTGACGAATTCCGTCAGCATATCGAAAAAGATGGTGCACTAGAACGTCGTTTTCAAAAGGTTTTGGTTGAACCTACTTCGATAGAAGAAACGAAAGAGATTTTACACAACATTAAAGACAAATACGAGGCACATCACAGCGTAGTCTACACGGACGAAGCTATAAATGCGTGTGTGAAGTTAACTGCCCGTTATATTACTGACAGACACCTCCCAGATAAAGCGATTGATGCTTTAGACGAAGTGGGAAGCAGGGTCCACCTGAACAACATTCATGTTCCTCAAGAAATCCTTGATATTGAAGAAGAGATTGACCGGATCAAGGAAGAGAAGATCAGGGTTGTGAGAAGCCAACGCTATGAAGAAGCTGCAAGACTAAGAGATACCGAACGGAATTTAAATGAGCGTTTAGAGACAGCAAAACGCAAATGGGATGAAGAGAGCAAAAACCTCAGAGTTTCTGTTACAGAAGACCACGTGGGTGATGTAGTTGCTATGATGACGGGGATTCCTGTCCAAAGAATTGCTGAGAAGGAAAGTGGAAAGCTCGCCAGGATGGATAAAAACATTGAGAGCAAAGTCATCGGTCAGCAGGAGGCGATAAAGAAAGTGGTGAAGGCGATTAAGCGGAACAGAGCTGGACTTAAAGACCCAAACAAGCCTATCGGTTCATTTATATTCTTAGGACCTACAGGGGTAGGTAAAACACAGCTTGCGAAGGAACTCGCTAAGTTTATGTTTGACAGTGATGATGCGCTTATAAGAATTGATATGAGTGAGTACATGGAGAAATTTGCTGTGACGCGTTTAATCGGAGCGCCTCCAGGATATGTCGGCTATGAGGAAGGCGGTCAATTAACTGAGAAAGTTCGCCGTCGCCCCTACTCTATTGTTCTGTTGGATGAGATAGAAAAGGCACATCCAGATGTATTTAACCTCCTGCTTCAAGCACTAGATGATGGCCAAATGACAGACAGTCTAGGTCGGAAAGTAGACTTTAGGAACACGGTTATGGTTCTTACCTCAAATATTGGCGCTCGACAACTTGCTGATTTCGGAACAGGCGTGGGATTTAACACATCTGCCAAGGAAAACAATGAGGATCAAAATAAGGCTGGAATTATACAGAAAGCGCTTAAGAGAGCATTTGCACCTGAATTTTTAAATCGAATTGATGATGTGGTCTTATTTAAATCTCTAAATAGAGACAATTTTGAACTTTTGTAATCTTCTATACTCAAATGGTAGTCCAAATGATCGTGTGAAAAGCTAGTTAAAATTGCAGTTTTAATAAATGTACCGCCTAGTCTTTTCTGCTCAAGACCATGGGAAGAAGCTTCTAAAGCAACAAATTTTGACCCGAAAGCAAGAATCTCAGAAAATGTTTTCTGCAAATTAA
>CAJXHE010000013.1 GCA_913051865.1 uncultured Flavobacteriales bacterium | reverse complement strand
TGTCGTCTTGTGATTGAATAAGACTTCCTTGCCAAACTTGCTTAGCCGGACTTCAATATACCTCGCAGCCGCAGCACGGTCACCCGTTAAGATGTTCCCCCAATTCCCTTGGCAATCTAGAAGAAGATCTTTTTGGCCTATTTGAACCATCGCATCACCAATACTGGCATCACCATGCGGGTGAAACTTCATCGTGTTACCGATGACATTTGCCACCTTGTGAAAACGACCATCATCCATCTCGTCTAAAGAGTGAAGGATGCGACGCTGAACAGGCTTCAGCCCATCGTATTGGTGAGGAACAGCCCTCTCTAGTATTACATAAGATGCATAATCTAGAAAGTACTGGTTATACATGCCTCTGACACGAACAACGTGATCCATGTCATCTGATGTATCGTCTACATGTCCGTGTGCAAACTCGCTGTCTCTTTCGTTTTCCTGACTGTCGTGTTCCTCGTGTTCGTTTACCATCATTCCTCTACATTGTCTTTCTCCACACGGAGGTTTTCAATAATAAACTTCTGTCGGTCTGGTGTATTCTTGCCCATGAAGAATCCAAGCATTTCTTTTAAACTGGCATCTCTTCCTACGACCACTGGATCAATGCGCATGTCTTCTCCAATAAAATAAGAAAACTCATCAGGACTTATCTCACCCAAACCTTTAAATCGGGTAATTTCCGATTTCACACCAAGCCTTGAAAGGGCGCCATGCTTCTCAGATTCATCGTAGCAATAAACTGTCTCCTTCTTATTTCTCACTCTAAACAAGGGTGTTTGTAAGACATAGAGGTGACCTTTCTTGACTAAGTCAGGGAAAAACTGTAAGAAGAACGTAATTAAGAGGAGTCGAATGTGCATCCCGTCAACATCGGCATCTGTAGCGATAACAACCTTGTTGTATCTCAAATCATCTAAGCCATCCTCAATATTTAAGGCAGACTGTAAGAGATTAAATTCTTCGTTTTGATAGACAATTTTCTTCGTTAAACCGAAGCAATTAAGCGGTTTTCCCTTCAAAGAGAAGACGGCCTGAGTGACTACATCACGTGCTTTCGTAATCGATCCTGAAGCTGAATCTCCCTCTGTAATAAACAACGTAGACTCTTCATTACGTGCGTGTTTATCATTGAGGTGAGCTCTGCAATCGCGCAGTTTCTTATTGTGCAATGACGCTTTTTTAGCTCTCGCTCTCGCAAGTTTTTTAATCCCTGCCAAATCTTTCCTTTCACGCTCGTTTTGAAGAATTCGAGATTGGAGCTGTTGGGCAATTTCAGGATTTCTATGGAGGTAATTGTCAAGTTCTGTTTTGAGAAAATCAAACATGAAGCTTTTCAGTGTAGGTCCCTGAGGACCCATTTCTGATGAGCCAAGCTTTGTTTTTGTTTGTGACTCGAAAACGGGTTCTTCAACTTTCACACTCACCGCACAAACAATCCCAGAACGCACATCTCCAGTATCATAATCCTTATTGAAAAAATCCCTCACGACTCGGACATACGCTTCTCTAAAAGCAGCTTGATGCGTCCCTCCCTGAGGTGTATACTGACCATTCACAAAACTTTGAATGTCTTCTCCATATGCTTCTGAATGCGTGACAGCAACCTCAATATCATTCCCTTTTAATTGAATGATTGGATAGCGCGCCTTGCCGTCCATAGTCGACTCAAGGAGGTCAAGTAAACCATTGTCGCTCTTGAGTTTATCTCCATTTAAGTAAATAGATAGTCCAGTATTTAGGTAGGCGTAATTCCAAAGGAGCTTCTCGACATGCTCCATTCTGTATTTATACCCTTTGAACAAATCTTCGTCAGGTATAAAAACCACCTTCGTACCGTTGCGCTTTGTCGTCGCTTCAATATCACGATCCTCTTGAAGCTCTCCCAGTGCAAACGTTGCCGTTTTTGATTCTCCTTCTCTAAAACTCTCAACCTGAAAAGACGACGAAAGCGCATTGACAGCCTTGGTACCGACTCCATTAAGTCCTACCGTCTTCTTGAAAGCACGGGAGTCATACTTGCCTCCAGTATTAATTTTCGAAACACAATCAACCACTTTTCCGAGCGGAATACCTCTACCGTAATCACGTACTCTCACCTCTCCATTGCGAATACCTACTTCGACACTCTTGCCATTGCCCATCGTGTATTCATCGACACTGTTGTCAATGACTTCTTTAAGAAGCACATAAATGCCATCATCAGAGTCTTTGCCGTCACCGACTTTCCCAATGTACATCCCTGGGCGCATACGAATATGCTCCTTCCACGACAGTGAACGGATGTTATCTTCTGTATAGCTTACTTGTTCTGCCATTAAGCAGCACAAGATATTGCTTTTCTTCTGTGAAGTCCCTTTTTATTACTACACTTTTTCCACATTTCACACAACGTTTTTAACCACTTTTCTTTCCTAACTTGCAAAGTTCAAACAATAAATATTTTGCATACGATGTCAACAGCGATTCGCAACCTTCAACCATCAGCGCTTTGGAATAGATTTGCTGACTTAAATGAAATACCAAGACCCTCTAAACACGAAGAAAAAGTGTGCGCTTGGCTGATGCAATGGGCTAAGGATCATGGCCTTGAAGCTTGGCAAGACGACGTTAAAAACGTCTTTATGAAAAAACCAGCCACACAAGGAATGGAAGACAGGCAGACCGTGGTTCTGCAAAGTCACGTGGACATGGTGTGCCAAAAAAACAATGACACCGTGTTCGATTTCATGACGCAAGGGATTAAAATGGTCGTCGACGGAGATTGGGTTCGTGCCGAGGGAACAACTCTGGGGTCTGACAATGGCATCGGTGTCGCCACGATTTTAGCCACTCTAGAAAGCAATGATATTCCTCACCCAGCTCTAGAAGCATTGTTTACAATAGACGAGGAAACAGGGATGACTGGTGCGCTCGGTCTGAAAGCGGGACACTTAGAAGCAACGATACTGCTCAACCTCGACACAGAGGACGATGACGAAATCAGCATTGGCTGCGCAGGTGGTGTTGACATTACATCAACCGGAACCTATACGCCTGAAGATTCAATTCACGAGGGCACTACAGGACTTAAAATAATTGTAAAAGGAGGTGCAGGCGGACACAGTGGGATGGACATTCACAAGGGTATTGCAAATGCAAACAAGCTAATCAACCGTGTCTTGTTGGAAGTGTTAGAATCCGTAGACATCCGTGTGAGTGAAATACATGGAGGAGGTCTTCGAAATGCGATTCCTCGTGAGGCACACGCGCTCATTGTCGTCTCTGAACAGGATATGAAAACCCTTGAAGAAGCCATAAACAACACAAAAGCTGATATCACTGCTGAATACAAAACGACGGATCCACATCTCAGCATTAGTTGGGAGCGCGAGAAAACGCCTCCCCAAGCACTCCCTGAGGATGTGCAGCATGTTCTTCTTCTCGCAATTCAGACGTGCCCAGTGGGAATCCACCGCATGAGTCCAGATATAGAAGGCTTGGTCCAAACCTCAAACAACCTCGCCCGTATAGACGTTGGTGGTGGTGATGTAAATATTCAATGCCTCAACAGATCCTCCGTAGATTCCGAAAAAGGGGATCATGCAAGATCTATTGAAGCTGCATTTACAATCGCAGGCCTTACTTCAGAAAGAGGAGGCTCCTACCCTGGATGGACGCCAAACCCGTCTTCTTCTACTGTAGAGATGTTGCGTGAATTATATGTCGAACGCTACAATGAGGAGCCAAAAGTTATGGCCTGCCACGCAGGTCTTGAATGTGGCATTCTAGGCACAAACTACCCGGAAATGGACATGGCATCGTTCGGACCGAATATCCGTAGAGCACATTCACCTGACGAGTGTTGCCAGATTTCTTCAGTCCAAAAGTTCTGGGACTTCTATATCGCAGCACTAAATCGTATCCCTAAGCGTTAATCACTAAAACCATGTCAAAACGTCCTCTTATACTCATCACAAATGATGACGGAATCACGTCTGCAGGCATCTGTGCGCTTGCAGAAGCAGTTGCAGACCTCGGTGAAGTTCATGTGGTCGCTCCTGACAGCCCACAATCTGGCATGGGCCACGCTGTGACGATTGGAGAAATCTTAAGAATTAAACCTGCATACTTTCCCATTAAGGGAATAAGTGCGCACAGCACATCTGGGACACCCGTAGATTGTGTTAAACTCGCGATTTACAAGATTCTTAATCGCAAACCAGACCTCTTGCTTTCAGGAATCAATCATGGCAGCAACAGCTCTATAAATGTGATTTACTCAGGCACGATGTCTGCTGCTGTCGAAGGGGCTGTCGAAAGCATTCCCGCCATCGGCTTTTCTCTTCTTGATCACGCTGCTGACGCAGATTTTACCGCAGCAAAAAAGATTGCCCGCCAAATGGCGAAAGAAGTACTGAAGCGGGGCCTCCCTTCTGGCACATGTCTCAATGTGAACATTCCAAAGCTTCCACTCAAAGATTTGAAAGGAATCAAAGTTTGTAGACAGGCGGCTGGATTTTGGGAGGATGCCTTCGAAGAGCGGACAGCGCCCAACCACGAAACATACTACTGGCTTACGGGAGAATTCACCAACCCCGACCAAGGAGAAGACACAGATGAATGGGCACTGTCGAATGGCTTTGCATCGGTTGTCCCAACGCAGTTTGACCTTACAGCGCATCACGCGATATCTGAACTCAACAGCTGGGGACTTAAATGAAGCAATACCTCAACACAATCGTGGGAGGAATCCTTTCAGGAGTGCTAGGGACATGCTTCGGATTCCTAATTTTAGGCGCATACTGGTCATATTCAAATGCGGTAGACCTCAATTACTTTATCGAAAACATTGCGACCAAATCTGTGCTCTACAGAGACAGCATGCTGACGCTTAGCACACTGTTTAATGTGGCGGTGTTCTACATCGGCATTAAAGCTGAATGGTGGATGTTTTGCCGCGGCATCTTAATGGTCATTATGGCATGTGTTCCTCTGATCATTTGGTTTCAAATGCAAGCAGGGATTTCGTGAAGAAAGTATTTTATATAGCGGGTGAAGCCTCAGGCGATATTTACGGGGGCCTTATCGCACGTGAGATGTTAAGCCTGTCGCGCCTGTCTAACATCGGTCGCATTGAAATGCGGGGATGGGGTGGAGATCAAATGACAGATGCTGGCGTTGAGGTCACGACCCATTACCGTGAGTTAGCGTATATGGGCGTTTGGGAAGTGGTCTCGAATTTAAGCACTATTTTAGGCAACTTAAAGAAGTGTTGGGAAGAAATCGAAGCGTTTAAACCAGACGCGATAGTCCTTGTAGATTTCCCCGGATTTAATATGCGTATTGCGCGAAAGGCGGCAAATGCCAAATGGGGTGATGTCAAGATTTTTCAGGTTGTAGCGCCTCAGGTTTGGGCTTGGAAAAAAGGGCGGATTAAAAACCTTGCGCGCAACTACACCGCTGTGTTTCCTGTTCTGCCATTTGAACACAAACTACTCAGCGCTGGAGGGGTACAATCCATCTACTGCGGACACCCCCTTCTCGATGCACTTACTACAAATCAGGACGAGATACCACACGCACCAACCAAACCTATCCTGGCACTCCTACCCGGCTCACGGAAGCAAGAACTCAATAAAATGCTGCCTGTACTTCTTGAGGTCGCAAAACGCTTCCCTGACATGGAGGCTGTGATCGCAGGTGCACCTGGTGCCGCAGAGTCTTTGTACAATAGGGCTCGGGAAGCTGGAGTGAAGGTCGTATTTGGCCAAACCCGGGATCTGCTTAAGTCAGCTGAATTCGCAGTGATCACTTCAGGCACAGCCACACTTGAGGCGGCATTGCTAAACACCCCTCACGTTTTGGTATACAAAACGAGCGCGCTCACATACGCAATTGCAAAACTTCTTGTGAACGTTAAGTTTATAGGGCTGACAAATTTAATACTCAACCGTGAGGTCGTCCCCGAACTCATACAAGGACGCTGTACATCAGGAAATATTTCGAAAGAAATTCAATGCTTAGAAACGTCCAAGCAAAGCCAAGCTTTTGCTGAATTAAGAACGTCTTTGGGACACCGAGGCGCATCCGAAAGAATCGCGCATAAAATGTTAGAAGTTATCTCCGTCCACCATACGTCCTAAAGAACCAAGGACAGAGCCCTCACCTTTAGACTTACCGCCTTGACTTGGTGCAGAGCGAAGAATACGATCCGCAAGGCGGCTGAATGGAAGGGTTTGCAAGTAAACAGTTCCTGTACCTTGAAGCGTCGCTAGAAAAAGACCTTCGCCCCCAAAAAGCATGGATTTCAGTCCCCCAGCCTTTTCAATACTGTAATCAATATTCCCAGTAAAACCGACAATACATCCGGTATCGATCCTGAGCTTATTACCGTTGAGTTGCTTTTCGACAATCGTTCCGCCTGCGTGGAGGAAGGCCATGCCGTCGCCAATAAGCTTCTGTAGAATGAAGCCTTCACCACCAAAAAAGCCAGCGCCTAGCTTTTTATTTAAAGTAATGGTGATTTCTGTTCCTTTTGCTGCACAAAGGAAGGCGTCTTTTTGGCAAATAATACTGCCCCCTGCTTTCGCTAAATTTACAGGCATAATCTTCCCTGGGTAGGGTGAAGCGAATGCAACACATCTCTTACCTACTCCCTGATTTGTAAAGTGGGTCAGGAAAATTGACTCTCCTGTCAGCAACCTCTTGCCAATCCCTAAAACTTTACCAAAGAATCCACTATTTGGCTTTGAACCATCACCCAACCTCGCCTCAAATTCAATGTCGTCTTCCATCCAGTTCATGCCACCTGCTTCAGCAACGACTGTTTCCTGAGGATCTAATTCTATCTCAACAGCCTGGAGATCATCTCCGTATAATTTGTAGTCTACTTCGTGGGATTGCATGTGGTTAAGTTTTTAGAGATTAAAACCCCTTTAATCTATGATTTCTGGGATACGTTACTGTAATGACGACTGAAACATCTTTGCGTTCATTGGGGGCCAAAATGAGCGGGAATACGACTTGGTGATTTAAGCGATCTACCCTCCCACCTTCAGACACCTCAACGTGGACTTCTATGTCGCCATCATTCGACATTGCATATGGGATTGCATCTACAAGATCGACTGAGATAGAGTCTGTTTGAAAATTCTCCACCGCGAGCACCCAAGTTGAGACGACCTTTTTACGGCTTAAAAAAGAAGCTTTTGAATCTTTTTGAGACAACTCGCGAGAACATAATACGTTTGGATTTGCGCCCAAAGAAAGCACCAAAGTATCACCTATCACAGGAAGGTCAAGTGACACACGACCTAGATATGCATTATCTGCAATAATCTGAGCTTTACCGTCCATGAGTTTTTTTCCTGACCAATCTTTAATCCTTGCCGTAGAATATGCCTCCGTGTTAATCGCTGGAGCAGCGAAGTACCTTATCTCTCCCTCCAGATAAAACGTGTCTATTTCAACCCTACTCGGCATGCCATCACCCGTAATCACAGGAGAAGTTTCCAGTTCAAATCTGTGACGTGTTTTGCCTACAAAAGAAACGTCCTCTTGATTTTCTTCAACGTAATAGGCATCCATCTGACGATTCGCCAACTTCCCAGGTTTAGACTTGGAATATGCAGGCATCCTCGATGACGCATACGTACTGAGGGCCCAATCGCCGAAAGGATGTGGCTTCAGCGCACCTGAGGGACGCCCTGAAACAAGTGTTAATGGCAAAGCATTCCAAGGCAGGCCAGATGATTGCGCGACAGAAGCAAAACGCTTGAACAGTATTCCGTCAGATGAAAAATTAACCTCATACTCAGGTGACCAATGCGCCGATGGAGACAGGTATTTAATCGAGAGTACCATGTCATTTTTATATATAATGGCGTTCTTGAGCTTCATCGTCAATACACCTTCTTGTTCAGCGTGGATCATATAAAGCGTGCTTTCGCGTGCTTTTAAATGTGTTAACTGAATGTCTAAATCTTCTATTTCTAAAGTCACATCAAGTATCTCTAGCGACAGTGACTGATTGCGATCTCGCAAAAAGTCCGCCATCTCGATCACATCGTCAACCAAAAGAACTTCTTGTGTGCTTCCTATACTTCTATTGGCTGCTAAAAATGCCTGTTCCTCGCGAAGTGTATGCAGGACAGATTCTAGCATTCTTTTTTGTACATCTAAAATACCAAGACTGTCCTTCACATTGCTAATCTCAACAGCGCGTGAGGTAGGACGAGGTTTTGACTCAAAATGAAGCGTTTCTATAGATGTGCCCTTGGGGAGATTTAAAGAGAGAGAGCCAAGAACCAGGTCAGATGCAAGACCACGAATCACAATTGTTTCATTGGATTTCACAACCTGAATTAACAAGGCATGTTCAATCATTGCTCCCTCTTGGTGAATCTCTACTGAAGTGATCGGCATCACAATCTCATCCTGAGAAAGCAAGGATGAGCAGACTAAGATCAAAGGAAGCGCAAAGAGATTAAATTTCATGAGGTTAAGTTATGAATATTGTGGTCAGTTACAGATTACAGTATCCACCGATGCAGAATAAGCAATCCACCATCCAAGACCGCCTTCAATGTTGGACGCTACATTCGTAGGAGGCGCAAATGGGTTGCCTTGCGCAGAAACCGAAGATTCGAAGGTCAGTAAGGCTGAATAGGCCGCTTTGTCAATGGACTCAAGACGCACTAAAACCGTGTCTCCAGTTTTCCAAAACCCAGCTTCACCCTCAGGCTCAGCCTCGAAATCTGCAGAATATCTAAAGGCAAGAAATTCGAAGGGTACCCCATTTCCGAAACTGTCATCCCAGGCGGAACCCAGTGGGTAAATAAATGAGGGATCCTTATTTACTCTTCGAGACGACCAACGGTATGAATTCCCAAGCGTATCAGGGTCAGTGTATGAGGTTGCCATTAAACCAAGAGAATCGTTCGTTGCTGTAGCTGGAATCTGAAAATAGGATGTGTCAATGGGAACAAGATTCTCTAGCTTAGAGGAAGCATTAACTTCAATAGTGTCGTAGATGACGTTAAGATCATACCTCGACCCAAAGGTGCCTACCAATGCCGGTTCATTAAAAGAAGTATAGGCACAAACAGGAAACTCAAGCAAAATTTCTGCAGAGACCCCGAGTGCGTTCGAGACCTCTTCAAGAGCCGAAAGTGGAAGATCATCTGTACAAACCTCATCCAACAGATATGGAATTCCATTTACAGAAACGGTAACAGTAGCCCCACTGAGATAAAACCCCTCTAATGAAACTGAAATTGGGTCGAAATAACCTGCAGATTTACTCAACAGAACAAGGGGTATTTCACCGTTGCGAATACTCCCCTCAACAACAAGAAACGGTTCTGAATCAGGAAGTTCCACCTCTATAACCTTTGTGCAACTGGGAAAGAAGATGATTGCAAAAAGCAGAACAATCGCTGTGTTCGTAAATCGTGAAAATATCATATTGCAAAAGTAGAGGGAAGTCGTGAGTATTTCACAAGTTTAATGACCTAAATTCGCACCACGTAACGACGACATGCTGAACAGACGACACCTTAGAATTAAGATCCTTCAAATCCTTTATGGTTTTTATCAGGACGAAGACCTTGACACTACAAAAGCAAAAAAGGCACTTGACCACAGTATAGATAAGATGTATCAGCTATACCTGTTACTCATTTCTATGATTGCAGAAATGCAGGGGCTCGCAATCGACAAAATTGAAGTTGGCAGAAAAAAACAACTTCCCACAGAAGAAGATCTTCATCCCAACACAAAATTTGTTCGAAATGCTCCTTTACGCATTCTCGCAAACAGCAAGCAGCTTAAGAACAGACTATCAGAAACAGGTGTAGGATGGGGGAAACACCGTGAACTGCTTCGCAATTTACACCGCTCTCTCAATGAAGATGAAGAGTACCTCACATATATGAGTTCTGATGAGAGAAGCTTTCGTCACGACAGAGAATCTCTGTTACGTATGTTTCGAAAACACTTAATTAACGAGATACCATTCCAAGAAATGCTTGAAGAAGAGAGCATTTTCTGGGTTGACGACTTGGACCTGGCAAGTTCTATGGTGATTAAGACAATAAAAAACATCAATGAAGAGGATGAAGAGGTCGACATTATGCCTGTTTGGAGGAATGATGATGATGACAAAGATTTCATGGACAATCTTTTCACTCAGACACTTGCACAGGGTGTGCTTAATGAAGAACTCATTAAGGAGGGCGCCCAAAACTGGGAACTTGAGCGAATTGCATTAATCGACAGAATCTTGATGAAAATGGCACTCGCTGAGGCAAAGACCTTTGAGTCCATACCATTGAAAGTCACCCTGAACGAATACATTGAATTGTCTAAGTACTACAGCACGGAAAAGAGTCATGGCTTTATCAATGGCATACTCGACCAACTGTTTACCTCACTTCAAGAATCAGGAGACATTAAAAAGACTGGAAGAGGGCTGATATAATGATGGGCACACGCTCAAAAATGGCCACATGCGTTTTGACACTGTTATTGTGCCTTTTTTTTTCGAGTTGTACCGACTCAACATCAAAAAAAATGAGCACTGACTTGATTGATATTAAAGCCACCGCATCGGAAGGCATGAATGTCAGCACCAAAAGCGCATCTATAGAAATGGATCACTTGGAATTCGATTTTGGGACCATTGTCGCAGGCAAACGCATAGCACACTCTTTTTCATTCACCAATCGTGGCGATGCACCATTGCTTCTTGCGAACATACATGCGCCTTGTGGATGTACTGTCGCCAAAGATTGGCCAAAAACACCCATTGAACCAGGCCAAGGAGGCGAAATACTTGTTGAATTTAATAGTGCTGACCGGACAGGAAAACAAAATAAAATTGTCAACGTTGTGACGAATTCAACCCCCTCAACCATTGAACTTAAATTAACAGGAGATGTCATCGGACCAGATTACACACCCTCAGATATTGACAATTAAATTTGACTTTAAATAGAAAAAACCATTCACACAATGAACTTTAATATTTTACTACAAGCAGGCGCAGCAGAAGGAAGTGATTTCTCATTTATCATCCTTCTTGGAGGGATGTTCCTTATCATGTACTTCTTCATGATCCGCCCTCAGGTGAAGCGCCAAAAGGAAGCAAAAACATTTCGAGAAGGCATTTCTAAAGGTGACAAAGTTGTAACAATAGGTGGTCTGCATGGAAAGGTGGTTTCGGTGAGCGACCTCACGGTCATGATGGAGCTTGAAAGTGGAAAAGTCCGTGTCGATAAGACGGCTATTTCCCCTAACGGTGGTGCTGACGAAGAGGATATGAAACAAAAAAACGCATAAGCCATGGACACTCCAACGACCACAAATAGAATGTCGCTATACGTAGCGCTGTTTCCAGTTATCGCTTTAATCGTGATGCTCGCTGCGGATGTGGTTTGGTTTGGAGAGGACAGTTCCTACGGATCAAACCAAATGGCGCTTCTTATTGCAGCATTAATTGCTGGCGGTATCGGGATTGCGAGAGGCACAAAATGGAAGGAGATCCGGGATGCAATCGCATCCAGCATAGGTCAAGCGACTGAAGCCATTTTAATACTATTGCTGATAGGCGCACTGGCAGGAACATGGCTTATGGCGGGGATTATCCCTGCGTTTATTCATTATGGGCTTTTAATCTTGCAACCTGGCATCTTTCTCTTCGCAGCCTGCCTCGTTTGTGCAGTCCTTTCTCTCGCAACTGGAAGTTCATGGGGAACAGTAGGCACAGTGGGGATTGCGTTGGTGGGAATAGGAACAGCGCTCGGATTGGAAGAAGGATGGATCGCAGGCGCAATTATTAGTGGGGCCTATTTCGGGGACAAACTCTCTCCACTTTCTGACACAACAAACCTCGCCCCTGCTGTCGCAGGAACTGATCTGATCACGCATATCAAGTACATGACGATCACTACTGTTCCAAGCATCACAATCGCACTCATCGTGTTTTTGATTGTGGGATTCGGAGGTGGTGCAACAACAACCGTAAATGCAGGTATCGCAGATGGTTTCGGTGAAGCTGTGGGCAGTATTTTCAATATTCATCCTGGTTTATTTATCGCCCCAGTCACAGTGCTCGTTTTAATCGCAAAAAAAATGCCTGCGGCACCCGCATTGTTTATCGGCGTGCTGTTGGGTGCATTAACGGCTGTTATATTCCAACCGGAAGCAATTAAGATGCTCGCGGGAGAAGAACTAGGTTTCGGAGCTGCTGCCTACGTCGCATCCATGAAAGCGATGGCTGTAGAAACATCCTACACTACAAATCACGCGCTGGCCGACAAATTGTTGTCTGCTGGAGGAATGAATGGGATGATGAATACCATTTGGCTTATCATCTGTGCGATGACATTCGGCGCAGTCTTACAAGCAGCTGGCATGCTTAAACGCATTACCGACGCCCTGATCGCAGGCGTCAACAATGTCTTCGGATTGGTCGGAAGAACAGTAGGCACTTGTATCGCTTTCAATGTTCTCGCCTCAGATCAATATATCGCAATTGTCGTTCCAGGTAAAATGTTTAGTGAAGCATATAAAGATCAAAACTTGGCGCCCGAGAACTTAAGCCGGACGCTCGAAGATGCAGGCACCGTGACTTCTGTGCTGATACCTTGGAACACGTGTGGCGTTGCACAAAGTGGCATTTTAGGTGTGGCTACGCTTGCATATGCGCCGTATTGCATCTTTAATTGGGTGAGCCCATTGATGTCACTGCTTGTTGCAGGGTTAGGATACAAACTGAAGTACAGAGATGACACCGAAGGCTAAACAAAATTTAGCAGTCAATGAGGATGTTATTGAGGAGCACATTGTTGTTCGAGGCGCACGTGAGCATAACCTATGTAACATTGATCTTGTACTTCCCAGAAATAAACTTATCGTCTTCACTGGCGTAAGTGGTTCTGGAAAGTCAAGTCTTGCTTTTGACACATTATATGCTGAAGGATCGCGTCGGTTTCTGGAGACGCTCTCAGCGTACGCAAGACAGTTTATAGGTGGGCTGAAACGTCCTGACGTAGATGGCATTACCGGACTAAGCCCCGTCATTTCTATTGAGCAAAAAACCGTGACTCGAAATCCGAGATCGACCGTAGGAACTGTAACAGAAGTCCATGACTTTCTGCGTCTTTTATTTGCGCGGGCAGCAGATGCGTACTCACTAGAAACAGGTGAGCAGATGGTGCGATACACTGACGAACAAATCACAGAGAGCATCGAAGCGCGATTTGGGAATACCCGACTGATACTTTTGGCGCCGCTTGTGCGAGGTAGAAAAGGTCACTATCGAGAATTGTTTGATCAAGTCAGGCGACAGGGCTACGTAAGGGCAAGAGTAGATGGCGAAATCGTCGAACTGGATTCTGGATTTAAAGTAGACAGATATAAAGTCCATGACATCGAACTTGTGATTGACCGACTCGTGGTGGGAGGAGATGATAGCAGACTGCTTAAATCGGTAAGAACAGCCCTTAAATTAGGGAAGGGGTCAATGTCGATACTTGAACACGGCGTTATTAATCCCAGACCTGTTCACTTCTCACGTAATTTAATGTGCCCGACCACAGGACTCGCGTACCCAGATCCTGAGCCAAATCTTTTCTCCTTCAACTCTCCGTATGGTGCATGCGCCACCTGTAACGGACTGGGCAAAGTTGCCGAAGTTGATCTCGAACAGGTCTTTCCGGACATGGAAAAAAGCATTAGAAAAGGCGGTATCGCACCTTTGGGAGAACTTAAGAGCAACAAAACCTCTCACATTATTGAAGCGCTTATCGCCTCACATGGGGAAAAACCCACCGCTAAAATCGGCGCGCTAAGTGAAGAGCTCATCGGCAAAATACTCTACGGGACAGAGGAGCTCATCAATGTCCCTTCTCGGTTTGGGCCAAAAAACGTAGGTGAAAAGTATGACGGGGTTATCGCAATTATTGAGAAAGCAGCCAGAAGAACCACATCTGTCCCTCTGAGAAGATGGGCGCAGTCGTTTATGCATAAAATACCATGTCCTAGTTGTGAAGGAACACGTCTCAAACCGATAAGTAGGCAGTTCAGAATCGGTGATAAGAATATCTCACAACTGGGATCTATGGACTTTTTGACGCTTCAAAAATGGTTTGAAAACATTGAAGACGCATTGAATGAACGTCAGAAAACGATCGCCCGTGAACCGCTTAAAGAAATACGCTCAAGAATAGGATTCATGCTCAACGTTGGGCTTGGATATCTGAGCTTAGACCGTCCAGCAAGATCGCTTTCCGGAGGAGAAGGTCAACGAATCAGACTTGCAACCCAAATCGGGTCAAGCCTCACCGAAGTGCTTTACATCCTTGATGAGCCCTCAATCGGTCTTCACTCACGCGACAACAGAAAGCTGATTAACTCATTACAAGCATTACGAGATGCTGGAAACTCAGTGATAGTCGTTGAACACGATGAAGAAATGATGCTCGCCTCTGACCACCTTGTGGACATCGGACCTGGAGCGGGGAAATATGGTGGCAAAATTGTGACCCAAGGGCCTCCATCAGAACACTTGAGTTCTGATTCAATTACAGCGGCTTATTTACGAGGCGACAAAAAAATAGACATTCCTAAAAAGAGGCGTAAAGGATCAAATAAAAAACTCATCCTCCACAATGCGACAGGGAACAACTTGAAGGGAGTGACATTAACAGTGCCGCTGGGAACGTTGGTCTGCGTCACAGGTGTCTCGGGAAGCGGAAAGAGTTCGATTATCAACAACACTTTATATCCAGCGCTGCTCAATCATCTTCATGAACCGATTCGCACACCCCTGCCACATGACACGATCAAAGGGTTAAAGCATTTGGACAAATCCATCGCCATAGACCAAACACCAATCGGACGGACCCCCCGTTCAAATCCTGCGACCTACACAGGCATCATGGACCACATTCGCAAACTTTTCACCATGTTGCCCGAATCTCGGATACGGGGATATAAACCTGGACGCTTCTCCTTCAATGTGATCGGGGGAAGATGTGAAGACTGTAAGGGTGCTGGCGTCAGAACCGTTGAAATGAATTTCCTGCCCAATGTCCATGTACCATGTGACACGTGTGCAGGACGAAGATTTAATCGTGAAACGCTTGAAGTACGTTATAAAGGAAAAAGCATATCTGACGTTTTAGACATGACCGTGGGCGAGGCAGCCGAATTTTTCGATGCCTATCCGAAAATCAAACGCATCGTATCGACGCTTAAAGACGTCGGACTTGGATATATCTCTCTGGGCCAGCCGTCCACAACATTATCAGGTGGAGAAGCACAACGCGTAAAGCTTGCTGCTGAATTGGCGCGTGTGGGGACTGGAAACACCCTATACATCCTCGACGAACCCACAACTGGACTACACTTCTCCGATGTCCAAATGCTCCTCGACGTCCTGAACAGACTCGTAAATCAAGGAAACACCGTCCTTGTCATTGAGCACAATCTAGACGTCATTAAAGTCGCAGATCATGTGATCGACCTCGGCCCTGAGGGAGGGAATGGTGGTGGAAACATCATCGCCTCAGGTACTCCTGAACAAATTGCTTGTGCAAAAGAAAGCCATACAGGAAATTATCTCTCTCAGATTCTGCATTAAGTTTGGCAAATGTCAAAACCTTTAAAACACCGTACTTGGGCCGAAATCATGTCGAAAGACAGCTGGTCCATTTTTAAAATCATGAGTGAATTCGTTGAAGGATTCGAATCTCTACAACGCATAGGACCCTGTGTCTCTATCTATGGATCTGCTAGAACAGGCCCGGAAACCCAAGTTTACAAAGACGCTCAACAAATTGCCTCCCTCCTATCTAAGGCTGGCTATGGCGTCATTACTGGAGGAGGTCCCGGTGTGATGGAAGCGGGAAACAGAGGCGCACATGAAGTGGGTGGGCCATCAGTAGGTCTTAACATCCAACTCCCATTTGAGCAACATGACAATCCATATATCGACAGGGACAAGAGTATCGATTTTGATTACTTTTTCGTTCGCAAGGTGATGTTTGTGAAATACAGTCAAGCGTTCGTCGTCATGCCTGGCGGTTTTGGCACGTTAGATGAGCTCTTTGAAGCGCTCACTTTAGTCCAAACTGGAAAACTAAATCACAGACCTATCGTGCTCTACGGATCACATTTCTGGGGAGGCTTGATAGAATGGTTCCGGGAGATTTTACTGAAAGAATTTAAAACCATTTCTTCAAAAGACCCCGACCTGCTCTTTATTGTAGACACACCAGAAGAAGCTGTTAAAGTGATCACGGACTACCACACCAAAGCCAAGCTCAAACCCAATTTTTAAATTGGGTGATGAATATCTGATCATGATGAACTGACATCCTGACGTAAAACCGTACTGAAAAAATCAAAAACTGCCCTGTGATGTGTCATGGTGGCAGTTTTTGTTTGGCATAAAGCGATGGCATAAGACTTGTGTAAGGAAAGATGAACAACAATGAAATTAAGTCCAAATGGCAACTACAGATAAATCAACCAAGAGCGAAAAGTCTCAAAAAGGAAGTATTAATGTAACAACGGAAAACATCTTTCCTATCATTAAAAAATTCCTCTACAGTGATCACGAAATTTTCCTAAGAGAACTCGTTTCAAACGCTGCTGATGCAACGATGAAACGACAGACGATTTCAAAATCTGGAGATGTAACTGCATTTAAGGGAGATCGACCACAGGTTTTCGTCAAACTAGACAAAGACGCAAAGACGGTTACAATTACTGACAACGGGATTGGAATGTCGGCTGAAGAAATCGACAAGTACATCAACCAAATCGCTTTTTCTGGCGCCACTGAATTTCTGGACAAATACAAAGAAGATGATGCGAAGCAAGCAATCATAGGCCACTTCGGATTGGGCTTCTACTCCTCTTTCATGGTTTCTGAGAGAGTCGAGATCATTTCTAAGAGTGCCAAGAAAGGATCTAAAGCAGTCACATGGAGCTGTGATGGCTCTCCCGACTACACAATTACACCTTCAAAAAAGAAGGAAGCTGGAACTGACGTTGTCCTTCACATTGCTGAAGACTCTTTGGAGTTCCTAGAGGATGAGCGTCTCATGAGCATCCTCAATAAGTATTGCAAGTTCATGCCCGTTGACATTGTCTTCGGGACACGATCTATTCAAGAGGATGATCCTAAGGGAGAAAAAGATGAAGAAGGTAACATTAAGAAGGTCAGCGTAGAGATTCCAAACGTTGTCAATAACACTGCACCGGCTTGGATGAAGAAGCCTGCAGACATTACCGATGAGGAATACTCTAGTTTTTACAGAGAACTTTACCCTATGAATATGGAAGATCCACTCTTCAATATTCATCTAAATGTAGATTTCCCATTTAATCTCACTGGAATTCTTTACTTCCCGCAGCTTAAGAAGCAAATCGATCTTCAGAAAAACAAGATTCACCTTTACTCCAATCAAGTATTCATTACAGACAATGTTGAGAACATCGTTCCCGACTTTCTTACGATGTTACATGGCGTCATTGACTCTCCAGACATTCCATTAAACGTCAGCCGTTCATACTTACAGGAAGATGGCAACGTCAAGAAAATCTCAGGATACATCTCAAAAAAGGTGGCAGACAAGCTCGCCTCGATGTTCAAAAATGACCGTAAAGCTTTCGAAACACAGTGGGACGATTTAAGGATCTTTGTAGAATATGGCATTCTGACGGATGAGAAATTTGCAGAGCGTTCTAAAAAATTCTACCTATACAAAGACACAGAAGGCATATGCAGAACACATGAGGAGTTAATCGAGGCTGTAGGAGAAACACAGAAGGATAAAAACAGCAAAATCATCCTCCCATACACATCTGATGTCAATGCACAACATTCATTTGTGAAGGATGCAACAGAACGGGGATATAAGGTTCTCAATATGGAGGGACAACTTGCAGCTCACATTGTTGGAAAGTTAGAACAAACGCATACAGACATTCAATTCAAGAGAGTCGATTCAGACATCATCGAGAATCTCATTGAGAAAGACGAAGAAACAACAAGTGCTTTGGATGAGAAACAACAGGAAACGCTTAAGCCTATTGTTCAAAGTGCATTTCCAGAAAAGGGATACGATATAAAATTTGCCGCAATGTCTCCTGCTTCATCTCCATTTGTCATCACAAGAAGTGAGTGGATGCGTAGAATGAAAGAGCAACAAGCCACAGGAGGTGGTGGTGGTTTCCAAATGTTTGGAGAAATGCCGGAAAAGTATGATGTCACCGTCAATTCAAATCACCCAATCGCAATGCAGCTTTTGAATGAAAAAGACGAAACAAAACGTTCGGCTACATTAAAAGATGCAGCTGATTTGGCACGACTGTCTCAAGGAATCTTGGAAGGAGAAGAGCTCACCGCATTTATAGAACGTGGATTTAAAAACCTACAAGGTTAATCCATTCTTGTCCTGTTGCTGAAATAGAAAAGTCCGGAACAGATTTTCAAATAACACGAAAAAAGTAAATCATGGAAGGATTTGGAAAATGGGTAGGCGGTGCAATAGGCTGGGCACTTGGTGGCCCTATCGGTGGGATTTTAGGATATCAAGTAGGAAAGTTTTTCAGTTCTGGCGTTCAGATAGGTGAAAGAAACCAGGGAGGCACACGGTCTGGTGATTTTGCAATGTCTCTTGTTGTCCTGAGTGCAGCTGTGATGAACGCCGACGGAAAGGTTCTTAAATCTGAGCTCAACTTCGTTAAGAAATTTCTTAAAATGAACTTCGGTGAGGTTCACGCAGACCAGCTCATTCTTCTCCTCAAAGAAGCACTTAAGCAAAAAGTAGATGTAAGAGGTGTTGCTGACCAGATCCGCATGAATATGGACCATCCGAAAAGGATGCTACTTCTTCAATATCTCTATGGAATCGCAAATGCAGATGGGCATGTTGACAAACGTGAGCTCGAATTAATCCGATTGATTGCAAGACACCTTGGGATCAGCCTCAAGGATGTTGCTAGTATTGAAGAGCCTTTCCATTCCGGAACGCTAAACCCATATAAAGTCTTAGAGATTACCGAGACCGCCACAGATGCTGAGGTAAAAAAGGCATATCGAAAATTAGCCATCAAATTTCACCCTGATAAAATTGGTGATCTTGGAGAAGGTCCACGAAAACTAGCAAAAGAAAGGTTTTTACAAGTACAGGGTGCTTATGAACAAATAAAGAAGTCACGGGGGTTTAAATAAGAATATTAAACCCAGTAGGTATATATTCGTGTTCCATTTTAAGATACCTACAATGACAATTCGCACTCCATTTATGCTTGCCAGCCTGGTAATTGCATTAACTACACTAGCACCCCAAAACGCAGAAGCTCAGTTATTCAAGAAGAAAAAGAAAACTGAACTCCCAAGTGATAAAAAGGCAGGGAAATCAGATGTGAAGTCAATTGATGATGTCACAAAATCCTCTGAAAAATTAGAAGGTCTTTTCACAATGTACAGGGATACTGTGACTGGTGAATCTTGGATGGCAATCCCAAAGGAGGTCCTTAAAAAAGAATTTATATACTTTTCCCAAGTTGAAGACGGTGTTTTACAGACAGGCAATTTTCGAGGCAGCTACAGATCCAACAAAATTGTTACCTTCCACAAACATTACGACCGAATAGAATTACATCAGGAAAACACTGGATATTATTTCAATCCTGAGAGCCCTCTTTCAAAAGCGAAAGATGCAAACATAAACTCCCCTATCCTTGCCAGTCTGAAGATTTTAGGAGAAGACAGCGCAGGGACAACATACTTGATTTCTGGTGATGCGCTTTTTCTAAGTGAGAAAATATCTATGATTAAGCCCCCAAGTCGAAGCGGTGGAAAAAGCGCCCTTGGAAAACTTTCATCGAACAAAACAAAAATCACTGACGTCAACAACTACCCTGAAAATCTCGAAGTCAAAGTTGATTACGTTTATGACAATGCCAGTCCTTCTGTCTACGCCAGTGCGCTTACAGATGCCAGATACATTTCGGTGAGTTACCGTCATGCCTTGCTACAAATGCCGGAAGAAAGTGGCTTCACACCACGCAAAGACGATGGTCGAATCGGGTTTTTCATGACGCAAGTCAATGACATGACTAGTCCTGAAAGCACCCCTTGGAATGACATGATTCACAGATGGAGGCTCGAAAAAAAGGACCCCGAGGCTGAGTTGTCTGAACCCGTGAAGCCGATCACATGGTGGATTGAAAATACGACACCCTACGAATTTAGAGATTATATTAAGACAGGCGTAGAGGCATGGAATTTGGCCTTTGAAAAGATTGGGTTTAAGAATGCGATTGTTGTAAAAGTCCAGCCTGATGACGCCGATTGGGATGCTGGCGATATTCGATACAACGTCCTCAGATGGACTTCTTCTCCTTCAACACCTTTTAGCGGCTATGGGCCCAGTTTTGTAAACCCCAGGACAGGAGAAATTTTAGGCGCCGATGTGATGCTTGAATATGCTGGCATGGCTCGTCGACTTTGGAAATCTGATGTGTTTGAAACGGCGGGGATGAACCTTTCGTCCAGGCAGCAAACTTCAGAGATGATGAACCGATGCGATGCAGGAGATGCGATGGTTGGGAACACGCTTTTTTCTCTTGCAGCCATGCAGGTTCGTTCTTTCGACGATGAAGAGCATAAGGAATTCACCCGTCAAACCCTTCATCGTCTGGCCCTTCACGAGGTAGGCCACACACTGGGATTAAGCCACAACATGCACGCAAGCACCATGTTAACTCCTGATGAACTGAAAGATCCAGACGTCGTTGCTGTAAATGGAATGTGTAACAGTGTGATGGAGTACCCTGCAATTAATTTTGCATTAAACCCTGAAGACCAAACCCTCTTCTATGACGATTCTCCTGGCCCATACGACTACTGGGTCATCGAGTACGGCTACAGCGTGGGTGTCGATGATGAAATCGAGGAAGACAATCGACTTGAAACAATTTTATCAAAATCTACTTCACCACTCCTTCAGTTTGGCAATGATGCAGATGACATGCGTAGTGCCGGCAAGGGAATCAACCCTGATGTAAATATTTACGACTTGTCTAGCGATCCTGTAGCCTATGCTGCTGAACGTTGTGAGCTCGTCAACGAACTCCTACAAGGTTTCGTCGACAAATACGCAAGTTCTTCTAAGACGTTTCACGACGTACGTGACGCCTACTTAACGCTAACAGGCGAGTATGCCATTCAATTAAGAGTCATGACCCGTCAAATAGGTGGTGTGCGTTACAACAGAACTGGCACACAGAACATCGGTGACAACAAACCGTATACACCTGTTACTTTAGAAGATCAAAAGAAGGCCGTAGAAGCACTTTCAAAGTATGCTTTCGCGCCCAACGCCTTCGATGCAGCTGAGGATTCATACGCATACCTTCAAGCACAACGCCGTGGCTTTGGATTCTTTGGCTCTGGTGAGGCACCACGCATTCACGCACGTGTCCTTGCCTCACAAAAAGAAGCTTTGTCTCACCTCTTGCATTACAATGTCCTGCAGCGCCTCACGGATTCAGGCATGTATGGTAATGATTATGACGTCGCAACATACATGGGAGATTTGACAGATGCTGTTTTTAAAAGCGACCTTAGAAAGTCCGTGAACACGTTCCGTCAACAACTTCAAATCTCATACACGGAATCACTGATTAAAGCATTGGAGCCGAAGACCAGATATGACAGAATTGCCCGAAGTGTCATTCTCGCAGAGCTTAAAAGCATAGATCGATTTGAGCGAGATGCATATTCTCCCGACGCTTTGACAAGCGCACACAGAGCGCATGTTAGGCATTTAATAGATCAAGCTTGGAAGAACTAGCTTGGAAGCACTAAATATTGCTTGATACATGTACGATCCTTTCATAGAGCGCGTCCTTGTGAGATTTCCAATTTGGAAACCTGTGCGAGACACCCTTTCCGTACTTCCATATCTTCTCCCAAGCAACAATTTCAGATTGAAGGCCGATATATCCTGTTAACGCGAGAGTACTTTTTAATTTATGAAGGATAATTGCTGCAACGTCTGATGAGATAGCTGCTTCTAGGATAAGTAAATCTTGATCCAAACTTGTTTTCGCAAGAAGATTGACTTCATTGATCATCTCAGGCATTTCTCCATAGAGTAATCTCAAAGCATTTGGATCCGTCTTAATGGCTGGGGAATCTGGGAGATTTTCTGAGAGAAAAGTAGAAAACGATTCTGAATTCAAAACCGCAGCCTCGTCAGATTGAATAACAAGATCAAAGTTTGTGACGTTCGACACAGACGTTCCCGAAGTAACTACTAATCCCCAGCTATCTAAAGCAGAAATTAGTGAATCAGGGATAGTCCCAATAAAAAAAACAGAGTAACCTGCAAAAGCATCTGGAGTGTCGTGCATATTAGTAAGTTACACTATGTACTTTTACAAAATGCAATTAAGGCTCATTATATTTTATAAATGTTCTTTGTTTTTATTTTGTCTTGCGCTAAGTATTGTCTCGTTTTCTCAAAATCAAACGTCTACATCTTCTGCTTTATCACTTGATCATTTTCCTTTATTAAATTTCAATCCGGAACTCAAATCCAGTGTTCGCGCACCCGACCAATGGGAGCTGGCCATAAATGTCGCAGCTGATAACAAAGAAGTGCAATCCTTAATCATGACTTTTTACAGAGACAACAACTATGCTGAATTGCAGTGGTTGAATCTTTGGCATTCTCGATGCGCTGATATTTGGGGCGAAATAGCCGATTCATTTCACCTGCCCATGTCGGCATCATTTATCCCTGTAATGCTCGAAAGAAATAATCTTGAATTGTGTTCTTGTATCGATGCAGGGGAAGTCTTAAAAGAGTTTGTCGGTCTGGAGAATGAGAGTACTGAAGTGATCGCCAAACTTGAAGATGTCTTTAAGAAATCTGACCAAAAGAATCAAGAGTTCATGGTTTGGCTTCATGAACTCAGAATAATAATAAGGCTGTTAGAAAACCTCGAATTGCCTGACTACACTGACCATTGGGTGAACAACACAGGAAAGAGAAAAAGCCACACAGTTTTGAAAGGAGAAACACTGTATCGATTATCTGTGCTTTATCACGTGCGGGTAGAAGACATTCAATTGTTGAATGAATTAGGGAACAGTACTGTGATTTCTGAGGGCCAATCTTTATTTATACCCGTGGAATAATGAAATTTCACGAACCGGGCATCACAGCCCTTTTCCTTCTGTTTCTTGTATCCACATTGTATCTCTCGCAGTGGGCTGAAAACATCCCTTTTTTCAGTGAGGTTGTTACAGAATTGCCAAAAGAAAATGATTTAGAAATACCCAATTGGGCCGATTTCACATTAGACATTCAGGAAGTCGACATTGAAATTGAAGACGATCCTGAGAAAGAGGTCGCGGAGGAGGCTGAAGAAAGCATTGTTGAGACAAAGAAGATTAATCTGAGACACAACCTTTGGTCTCCAGAATTTGACACATGTACGGTAGATAACATTGGCGAATCAATGAGGTTTCATGGCTCTGATGAGGCGATCGCTAGACTTCACAATCTCTTCATCAACTTGAATGAAATAGGAAATGATAAACGTGAAGCGATACATGTTTTTCATTTCGGTGATTCTCAAATTGAATGTGATCGTATCACAGGCAGGATTCGATCAAGTTGGCAGAAAACTTGGGGAGGAAGTGGGCCAGGATTAATCCCTGCCTACCAACCCGTTCCGTCATTGTCTGTCAGGCAAGAAACAGAGGGAGATGTGACAAGGTATACGAGGTTTGGCAAAGTCGACACAACTTTGGGGCACACTTGCTATGGAGGAATGGCAGCGTTGGCCGTGATCAAAGACTCCGCTAGAATCATTTTAAAGGCACACCCAATGGGGTTTCATAAAAACAAAATCTGGGAGGAAATCGAGATTTTATTTGGCGCTGTCCCAATGGGAGGCACATTGAAAATCTATGGCCAAGCGACCGACACCACAATGACCGACATCCCTCCTTCTTCTGAAGGCAATCACTTCGCAATAACAACCAAGCTCAAAGGGAAATTGGAGGACCTGACAATAAGCATAGAAGGCTATCACGTTGAGATCACAGGCATAAGGCTTGGTAGTCCAGACGGAGTCCAAGTCCACAATATCCCCATGCGAGGAAGTTCTGGCACACTATTTAGCCGACTCCATAAAAATCATTTTAAAACGTACTTGCAAAACTGGGATGTCGGAATGGTGATTCTCCAATACGGAGGAAACGCTGCACCCTATATTTCAGACTCGACTTCAGCTGAGCGGTACGGACAACGATTTGGCAGACAGGTGAAATATATCCGATCTATTTTACCTGAGGCAGCAGTTTTGGTGATTGGGCCCTCTGATATGGGCCAAACACTTGATTCTACAAAGCTCTCATATCCCATGCTCGGAAATATTAGATCTTCTATACGGGAAGCCACCATCAAGGAGGGTGGCTTGTTTTGGGATTTAAGCGATGTCATGGGTGGACCAGGTACAATGGAAGCATGGGCATCAGCAAAGCCCAAACTTGCAGCGCCAGATCTCGTTCATTTTACGCCCAAAGGGGCAAGAAAGATTGGACAGGAACTCGACCGTGCATTTAGAGCAGAATACAGAACATGGGCAGGCGAGATCAGAGAGAATAACAAATGAGCTCAGAATTACTTTTTACACAGCCGGCTTTTTGGGTATTCATGCTCGTAGTGATGATCGCGCTCGCGCTCCTCAAGCGTAAAATAGCGATGCGGAATGCTTTTTTGTTCGCTGCGAGTTTGTTTTTTTACTGGAAAACCAGTGCGAGCTTTGTCTTTCTGCTCTTATTTTCAACTGTCTCAGATTGGGGGATCGCCATAGCCATGGCGCGAAGTGACACATGGAAACGAACCACGTGGCTCATTTTAAGTGTGGTCATTAATTTGGGTTTGCTGGGATTCTTTAAGTACGCATATTTCTTTGCTGATGCCAGCTCCACTTTGTTTGGCACAACATGGGAAGCGGTCATCCCTGGAGCAAATTGGATGAATTCTCATCTCAGCACTTCGTTCCGTGTTGATACGATTTTACTGCCCGTAGGTATCTCATTCTATACATTTCAAACACTTAGCTACGCGATTGATGTCTACAAGCGTGAAATAGACCCTGTAAAGTCATTTTGGGATTTCGGATGTTATGTCACATTCTTTCCGCAATTGGTGGCAGGGCCCATTGTCAGAGCCAAATCTTTTATACCACAACTCCACGCTGCGTATCACTTGAGCAGAAAAGAGTTTAAAATGGGGATCTGGTGGATTCTTACTGGCCTGATTAAAAAGGTGATTTTCGCAGATTATATTGCCATGAACCTTGTAGATCGTGTTTTTGCTTCACCCACAAGTTACAGTGGCATGGAGGTGGTGCTTGGCCTCTATGGATATAGTTTACAGGTGTTTGCCGATTTCAGCGGCTACAGCGACATTGCCATTGGTGTTGCACTTTTGATGGGGTTCCGCCTAGAAGAAAACTTCAGATCACCTTATAAAGCAAGAAATATAGGAGAATTCTGGAAAAGATGGCATATCTCTCTGTCAACGTGGTTACGGGACTACTTGTACATCCCGATGGGGGGAAGTAGAACGGCAAGCATCTTTTCTGGAATATTTTCTTTTGCAACTGTGTTCTTCTTATCCATGATGTTAGGCGAATCGGGAGAGATCAATTACGGTGTTTTGTTTCTTGGATTTGGATTGATGCTGCTGCTTTGGTCTTCAGGAGTGATGTACCCCAAGTGGGGGCAAAAGCTTGCTTCTTATGTAAATATTATGGCCACAATGGTGATTGGCGGACTTTGGCATGGTGCTTCATGGAACTTCCTCCTTTGGGGCGCGCTGAATGGGTTGGGTTTGCTCGTATACAAAGTCTTAGGGACAAAGATGCCTTGGTCCTCCCACCATGCGTGGTGGGCCAGAGCCATAGGCCTGATTACAACCTTCAATTTTATCACATTTACCAGAATTTGGTTCAGGTCTGGATCTGGAATCGGATGGGAAACCATCCCCGGGAATCACAACCTTCTCACAGAGTGGTTTACAGCGAATGACCTTCTTTATCAAATGTCAAAACACTTCAATGACATTCCATGGACAGATGTCGCAATGGGACATCTCACTTGCATCGCAATCATGGCTTTGGGGTTCGCGCTTCATCTCAGTCCAGAGGGAATTAGGGCAAAGGTCATCGGTAAATTCACCTCTTTATCACTGCTTACAATTTGGGTGATTACTGTAGGTGTAGCAGCATTGTTGTGGAAGGTTGGCGCGGCATTGCCTACACCATTTATTTACTTCCAGTTTTAGATAGGCGTTCTCGTTTTACTCTGCCTCACATTCGAGTTCTATGTTCTGGTATGCTTCACAAGCCTCGTTGTGAGATGCACAAGAAGGTAGCGTGAGTGCAATCATTACAAGAACAAATGCAGTTGAAGTGTATACACGCTTTCGTGTTGGAGTCAAAGTAATCTTCATGAATCTAAATTTATAAGTGAAAAGTTAAGGAATTGAATTCAATAATCAAGCGTATTTTTATTTCATTGCTGACTATAAATAGTTAAAAACCCTTTTTGAGCGCACTATCTTTGGCAAATGGAAAAAGATGTCAAGTATATACGCATAACATTGTTGGCAATGATCGTCATTAATACATTGTTTCTATGGTCTGAGTTTATGGATGGGCTATTCCCCATCAGCGCTGCATTAATCGCAGGAAAAATTGAGTCCGTGCGAGCACCTTTAATGATTATTGAACTTCTGGCAATCGCAACACTATTTGTAGATTTGGTGGTCCGTTATGATCGCATTAAGGAAAGCTTACAAACACTCCACGTTCTTGCAGTAGGCTTCTGTGTCACCTCCTTCACCTTTCAAATATTTGTGTACTATATGGACTCTGCCTTTCTTAAATAACTCAGTCCAAATCGTATCTGTAATCTCCGACTTCCAATTTGCTTGGCATCATTCTGAAAAGTCCATATTGTCTTTTAACATATAGGATAAACTCATACTGCGTCATCCTCTTAAGCATTGCGTCTCCAGGATCACAAAACGCCGCAAAACTTTCAAACTCATGGGGCGCAAGCTGTACGATATCATAGTCAACATACTTCACAAAAAGTTCTTGAAGTAAATCACGTCGGTTATCCTTGTTAATCAACGCTTGCTCCAATCTTTTAGATTGTTCGCGTTTTGAAAATTGCTCATATAAAAAAGTAATGGGGCTTTGCATCGCATTTACCCCTGAAACCCGAAAGTCTTTTTCGTCATATCCAAGTGCCTCGATATCGTGCAGGATTTCTCTTAAAGCACGAGGCGCATAAACTTCAGCAACTCCAACGGTAACTTTAAGTCGCGCCAAATCAATTTGAATATCCATTGTCTTCATGGCAGCGACGACTTCTTTTTCGACAGAATAGAATCCGATTGCACCAAATACAATCGTGTCACCAGGGCAGGCACGAATGAGGAAACTACCGTCCCTCTCTACAAACACACCACCCCCACTTTCCTTATTTACAGCCATGGCAGCGGGAATAATCCCCCCCCCCAATTCAAAGACCCATCCACTCACAACAAGTGAGGAGTCGCAACGGGTTTGAGATAGAAGAAAAGACGAAGAAGAAAAGACGTGTAAAACAACCACACATGCTACAACAAAAAAACGATATATCATAAACGCAAGTTACATCCACAAAGATGTGGTCAGATATCAAACGATTGTTAACTTCACCACATGACGAATAGAAAGTCCTCATCGAAAGAACATGCGGTTGATGCCGCGCGGAGAAGAATAAAATCTAACAGGATTGAAAGTTCAAATATTCAAGACATCGCAAGGTCTGTAGTCGCTGGCAACCGCGAAGATTTGGCAAAAGCCATTACTTTAATTGAAAGTGAACTTGCATCAGATAGACCACTCGCACAACATCTTTTACGCGAAATAAAAACACTTAAACAAGGTTCAGAAGCAACACAGACGGTGAGGATTGGGATTACTGGAATACCCGGAGTTGGAAAGAGCACGTTCATTGAACGTATGGGGATTGACTTGATCAATGAAGGGCACCGCGTTGCTGTACTTGCAGTAGATCCCAGTAGCAGAAGAACTCGGGGGAGTATTTTAGGTGATAAAACACGTATGGATAAACTCGCTGTGCACGGAAAAGCATTCGTGCGACCATCCCCTGCCTCAGATGCACTAGGCGGCGTGGCTCGGGCCACGATGGAAGCTGTTGTACTCTGTGAGGCCGCAGGTTTTGACCGCATCATCATTGAAACTGTAGGTGTAGGCCAAAGCGAAATTGCGGTACGTGATATGGTGGATATTTTCATCCTTTTGCTTATTGAGGGAGCTGGTGACGACGTTCAGGGTATCAAGCGTGGCATTGTAGAAATGGCCGATCTCATCGTCGTTCACAAAGCAGATGGCAATAGAATCGATGCCTGTAAAACTACGGCTCAATCTTATCGCAATGCGCTGCATTTATTTCCTCTACCTGAAGGCGGTGAAATTGTCGATGTGATGACTGCCAGTAGCTTAGAAAACATCGGCCACAATGAGGTACGCACAAAAATAAATAACATCACTGAAGCATGGAAAAGCAATGGATGGTGGCTAAAACAACGAACCCTTCAAAGAAGTGACCGGATGACCTCACATGCTTCAGAACTCTTATTTTTAAAACAAATGAATGACCCTTCTTCTGCAAAACATTGGCAAGTGCTGAAAGACGAGGTTATAAATGACACACGAAGTGCATTCTCGGCTGCTTGGGACTGGGTACAGAGCGGGGATAACAAACACAAATAAGCAGGTGATTGAGAAGCCTCACTACAGCAATTCGATTGGATATTACAGAAAACATAGGCTCAGTCACAGCAGCCATTCTTATTGCTGGAGGAGTGGGATATGTGCTGGGCGTGATTTATCAAAAAGGCATACTGAAACGCGGAGCCAACTCCATCAGTCCTGATGGCAACAGTGTCATTAGTCAGCGATTAATGAACGTTCGGAACCACATGATGAGACTCCAGGAGCTCGACAGTTTGAGAAAGCGCGTAGACAATTTTAAGCATGAAAGTGAAGCGATTGACACATCGATTGATCGACTAGAAGTCACATTAGATATTCTCTATAAGATGATTGAAGATGGGGACGAAATATTGGCCGAAACAGTGCTTACGAGGTTCAGTAAACATTTGCGACAACTCCTACACGAATGTGCTTCACCTGAAATTGAAGTCTCTGTTCATTTAGAGCATATTGATTGCATCTTGGCACTGCTTTGTGCTTTAAATCACAACAAATGGTCCTATGAAATGACAACCCATTCGCTGGCAGACATCGACCTGGGGAGATGCATTAAATCCATGACCACATCTCCTTGGATATTTGAAAAGGTATGGCATTCAGCACTTAATGTAAGTGCATTAAACGTGGTTAAACTGGAGATCAGCAGTGACACTTTTAGCGTGAAATACAATCTAATTTCAAACGGGAAGAGTTATTTTTACGAAACAAAACTGACCTAATTTATCAATTTAATACAAACTACTTAAGTATCTGTTTGTAAGTATATTATATAATCACTGACTTGAAAACATCTTGCATTAAAAGCAAATCCTGTGTGCCATCAGACATGTTTTTCAGTGTGACTTTCCCTGCTGCTCGTTCTTCCTCACCTATAAGAATGACAAAGGGAATCTCTCGGTCACCAGCGTACTTCATTTGCTTTTTGAGTTTTACAGGATCTGGATACAATTCTACAGCAAGTCCTTGAGACCTTAATTGAGACACCAACTGTAATTCAACATCGCAGTTCTTTTCGTTCATATATGTCACTAAGACATCAGTCGTATGGTCAAGTGCATCTGGAAATTTATTGAAATGCGTCAATACATCCTCTATCCTATCGACTCCAAAACTGATTCCTACCCCACTCATTCCTGACCAACCAAATATTCCTGTTAAATCATCATATCTTCCGCCTCCACAAATACTACCTACTGGAGAATCCGCCACACGAACTTCAAAAATAGCCCCCGTATAGTAATCCAATCCTCGTGCAAGCATCGCATCAAACTTAATTTTCGGCGCTTCAATACCGTCTGCAGATGCCCGAGACAACAACGCTCTCATGTCAGAGACTCCCTTCATTCCCTCGCTATTGCTAGAAAGAACGGTCGCTATGTTTGAAAGTATATCCAAACTGTTTGAAGATGAATTAATCTCGAAAAGCTTTTCGATGCCTTTTGAGACATCATTATCGAATCCCCTGACCTCAAGCTCTCTAACCACACCATCTACTCCGACTTTGTCGTATTTATCAACGGCGACCGTCCAGTCCGTCAATCTGTCGGCACCGACACCCATGGAAAGAGCTACAGCAGCGAGGATACGGCGGTCGTTAATTAAAATCGTATAGCCAGGCACACTTAATGAATCTAGGGCCTCAGAGAACACTTGGACCAAGTCGAGTTCACACAACGAACTTGTACTGCCTATAATGTCTGCATCACATTGAGTGAATTCTTGATATCTCCCCTTTCCAGGTCTGTCTCCACGCCAAACGGGTTGAATTTGGTATCTCCTAAATGGAAATGTCAATTCATTTCTATGCATCACCACAAATCGCGCAAAAGGAACGGTGAGATCGTAGCGCAATGCCTTCTTGCTTATGGTCGGCGTTAATCGCTTACTGTCCTTAGAAATTAATGCTTCAGCGTTTGCTTTTGACAAATAATCTCCATTGTTAAGAATTCGGAAAATTAACTTATCTCCCTCTTCTCCATATTTGCCTGTCAAGGTCGTCAGGTTTTCAAACGAAGGGGTTTCAACTGGCAGAAATCCATGCCTTTCAAAGACGCCACGAATCGTGGAACATACCCATTGCCTGCGGGCCATAGCACGTGGACCAAAATCTCTGGTCCCTTTTGGAATTGAGGGTTTACTCATCTGGCAACAATTATACTTCATTAATTTTATCTACTTCAATATGTTTCGATTTTTTATCAAAAATGATTGTCTCTTTTTTTGTTACCAAATAATCGGTCTTTGACCGGAGTCCTCTAAAACATCATTCACCTGGGAAAAGGGCTTCGATCCAAGGAAACCTCTATAAGCAGAAAGAGGACTTGGATGAGACGAAATTAAAACGGTGTGACGGGAGGAGTCAATCACGGCTTCGAATCGTTTTGCATACTGGCCCCAAAGCAAAAAACACACATTGCTTTGCTTGTCGTTGACCGCTTTAATTAAATCAGAAGTGAGCTCCTCCCAGCCCCAGTTCGCATGTGAACCAGGGGCTTTATGCGCAACTGTTAATACAGAATTAATCAGCAAAACACCTTGTTTGGCAAGATCAGACAAGTCAGAACTTCTCGCATCAACTCTTAAATCGTTTTTTCTTTCTTCAAGAATATTGCGAAGAGATGGGGGGATTTTTATCCCTTGGGGCACCGAAAAAGCGAGACCATCTGCTTGATTTATGCCGTGATAGGGATCTTGACCTACAATGACCACTTTCACTTCTGCATACTGACATAATCTGAGTGATCTGAATATATTTTCAGGGTCAGGAAAGCACAATCCGTTCTTATAGGCATCGATAATTCGTGATTCAAGCGGACGCCAATACGCTTTTAAAGACATTTTATCAAAAGTTTTCATCCAATCACCTACCCCTTCATCAACACTTATAAGGCCGTCTAAAGAGCTCATTACGTGTTTTTTATGACCTTCGAGGTCATGTGGTTCAAAAAGTTCTTTTGACATCTTTTTTAATAATCGTTCGGATTTAATTTTTGACTAAGCAAAGTAAAAGTTATTTTTGCCTTTTCCCTATCTAATTGCAGACTACTATTCTCCCCACCATGGATCCTAAAATTAAGGCTCGACTTCAAAGTAAGAGTGGGAAAACACTTTATGGCTACCAGAAAGAAGCCATAGAAGAAATGATGGGGAAATTCAATGACAAGTCAACGAATTTCAACCTTCTTTTCCAGCTGCCCACAGGAGGTGGTAAAACGGTCATTTTCTCTGAATTAGCGAAGCGATTCATACTTTCAACTGAAAAAAAGGTCCTTATCCTTACACACCGTATTGAGCTTTTAGGTCAAACAAGCAAAATGCTTTCTGAAATAGGCGTACCAAATAAGGTGATCAACGCAAAAGTAAAAGATCTAGACGACGGGAAAGAGCACTGGTGCTACGTGGCCATGGTTGAAACATTAAACAATCGGATTAACGATGAGCAAATGGTGTTCGACAATCTCGGACTAGTTATCGTTGACGAGGCACACTACAACAGTTTCCGTAAGCTTTTCAAGCACTTTCGCGAGCAAATACTTCTAGGCGTTACCGCTACTCCACTCAGCTCGAACATTAAACTTCCTCTAAACGATAATTACAATGAGCTTATCGTAGGAGAAAGCATTTCAAGCCTTGTTGAACAAGGTTATCTCGCCCGCGCACACACCTACAATTACGACGTCAACCTCAGGGCTTTAAAAGTGGGGATAAACGGCGACTACACCGTAAGTTCCTCTGAGCGCCTTTATGGCAATTACCTCATGCAAGAGAAACTTCTCTACGCCTATGAGGAGAAAGCAAAAGGCACCAAGACACTCATCTTCAATAACGGCATAAACACTTCAAAGCAAGTACAAGCGATGTTCGAGGAAGAAGGCTATGAGTGCAAGCACCTTGACAACACCCACAGTGAAAAAGAACGGGCTGAAATCTTACAATGGTTTCATGAAAAACCCGACGCTATTTTATCCTCAGTCAGTATTCTGACTACTGGATTTGATGAACCCACCGTTTCTACCATTATACTCAATCGCGCCACGAAATCTCTCACACTTTATCATCAGATGATTGGTCGTGGTTCTAGGTCTCTGCCGAAAAAGAAAAAATTCAGTGTCATTGATTTGGGCAACAATGCCAGAAGGTTTGGATTGTGGGATGCGCACATCAACTGGAACGAAATTTTCAAAGCACCTCAATCATTTATTGACGGCTTATACACTGATGAGGAAATCGAAGACGAATTCGTTTACAAAATGCCTCAGGAATTGCTAGACCGATTCGAAGGTGGACCGGAGACATCTTTCGATATGCTTAAGGTATATGAAGATGTCATGAAGCAAGCAGAGCGTCCGAAAAAAGCAGTCGATATAAGCCTTTTGCAACATAAAGCTATTATCCAGTTTGCTGCAGACGACTACTGGGATGCTGTTGAAATAATTACTGCACTCGAAGAAGACATTAATTTTCGTGTTAAAATCTATGCAAAATGCATGGCAAAAACCACAGATAATTATCGCACCTGGTTACAGGACGAGTATACCCGTCGCTTAAAAACTGAACTGCGACACGATTTTAACAAAGCTTCTTCTGAAGAATAAGCTGAGTCAAACGACACCATGTTTGCCCTTTGTTTCATATGTATAACAGCAAGTTTAATTGTTGGCTTCCGCATGGGGTTAAGTACCGTTTTAGTCGGCACAAATGAAGGTGGTTCATTCAACCTTCCCGAGAAATACCGAGGGATAAACACTTCTTTCATACAGTTGAGAAATCGAGCAGACGCAGAAGAAGAGTTGGTCAAGGCAAGACAAAAAAACCTGCAACTTCAAATGAATCCACATTTCATTTTCAATGCGCTGACCGGGATTCACATGCTCATCTTAAGGCGAGACACGAAACCATCTTTAACGTCTTTAAATCAGTTTAAAGGACTACTTGTAAGAAGTTGGGGGAGTGCTACAGACAATCCCCGAACCCTTCGTCCATCCACCATTTCTAAAGAAATAAAATTCTTAAAAGATTATATCGCGCTCGAGTCTCTCAGACTTTCAGATGAAATTGATTTTAAAATTCATTCTTCTGTTCATCCCAATCACAAAATCCCGGCATTTTTAATCCAGCCTTTGGTAGAGAATGCGATTTGGCACGGATTAGACGGCAGTGAAAAAGGAAGACCCGAAATCAGCCTTACATTCAAAGCAGAACATGAGAAGGAATGTCTCGTCATTTGTGTTGAAGACAACGGAGGAGGTTTGGCTCCCTCAAATCATTTAGCTGCGAAAAGACAATCACATGGTTTGAGAATCATCCAGGAACGATTAAAATTAATATCCCCACTCGCAAGCTTGAGGTTAGAGAACAGAAAAGACGCACGGGGATGTATCGCTACAATATCTATTCCTAGCGAGGAAATTCGCAGGGTGTAAGTTGTGGCATTCTGGGTTGCGGTGTGTCACGAAGTGTTCCAAACCTGCCCTCAGCAGCATCTAGCACACCCACAATGCCTACCATGGCCGCATTGTCTGTACAATAACTGAGCGGCGGTATAAATACTTGCCAACCTTCCCGTTGCCCCAGCGCTTTTCTGAGTCCAGTGTTTGCGGAAACTCCACCTGCGATGGCCACTTGGGTAATGCCCGTCTCCGCAACGGCTAGAGCCAGCTTCGACATAAGCATCCCCACAATCGTGGCTTGAACTGAGGCACAAAAATCATGTAAATGAGATTCCATAAACTGGGGGGCTGACTTAAG